>NZ_CALUXO010000001.1 GCF_944324745.1 uncultured Thomasclavelia sp.
AACTGAAGATGGTAAAGTTCATGACCAATATCGTATCGAATATCTAAGAAAACATATTGAACAAATCAAACTTGCAATTACTGATGGCGTTGAAATGATGGGATATTGCCCTTGGTCTGCCATTGACCTAATTTCTACTCATGAAGGTATGGTTAAACGTTATGGATTCATCTATGTTGATCGTGATGAATTTGATTTAAAAACTTTGGATCGTTATCGTAAAGATTCTTTCTACTGGTATAAAAAAGTTATTGCTTCTAATGGTGAAGATTTATCTGATTAATAAAGATGGCTTAGGCCATCTTTTATTTTATCAACTTGACTTCAAGTTAACTATAAGTTGTATAGTTTAATCGGAGGATGATTAAATGATAAATATCTTAGAACCAAAAAAACAAATTCCTAAAAGTCGTCAAATTTTCAGTAATAAAAATTTGAAGGACTTAATTATTCCCTTAATTATTGAACAATTATTAGTATTATTAGTGGGAATTGCTGATACTTTAATGGTCAGTTATGCCGGTGAAGCCGCTGTTTCCGGGGTTTCCCTGGTTAATCAGCTAAATAACATCTTTTTATATATCTTTACCGCTTTAGCATCTGGTGGTGCCGTTGTTGCCAGTCAATATATTGGTAATAAAGATCAAAAGAACGGTAATTTAGCGGCGGGACAATTAATTATGATTACTTTTGTTATCTCGGTTGTCCTAATGCTTTTAGCTATTATTTTTAGAACCCAGCTATTAACTTTACTTTTTGGTCGTGTAGAAAATGATGTTATGGCTGCTTGTATTACATATTTAATTATTTCAGCTTTTTCATTTCCATCATTAGCAATTTATAATAGCTGTGCTGGTTTATTTAGAAGTATGGCCAAAGCCAAAATAATCGTTTATGTATCTTTGTTGATGAATGTTATCAATATTGCTGGTAATGCCATTGGTATCTTTGTTTTACATGCTGGAGTGGCTGGAGTGGCTTACCCATCGTTAATTTCAAGAACAATTGCAGCAATTATTCTATTAATCTTGATTACTAATCAACATAATCCTATTTATACTCGTTTTAAAGATATTGTTGCCTGGAATCAGGCCATGATCAAAAGAATTTTGAATATTGCCATTCCTAATGGCATTGAAAATGGGTTATTTCAGATTTCTAAAGTTGTTTTAAGCAGTATCGTAGCCTTATTTGGAACTAGTCAAATTGCTGCTAATGGTGTAGCTCAAAGTTTCTGGTCAATGGCAGCTTTATTTTCTTTAGCCATGGGGCCGGCCTTTATTACTGTAGTCGGTCAATGCATGGGAGCTGGAGATGAAGAAGCAGCCGATTATTATATGAAAAAATTGCTTAGAATCACTTTAATTGGAGGAACTATCTGGAATGTCGTTTTCTTTATCTGTACCCCAGTAATCTTACTTTTATATGACTTATCTGGTGATACTATCCAATTAGTTATCTTATTATGTTTAATTCATAATATTTTTAATGCTCTATTATGTCCTTTCTCTTCGGCTCTATCAAATGGTCTAAGAGCTTGTGGTGATGTTAAATTTACGATGTATTCATCAATTTTTTCCACTGTTGTCTGTCGTGTTATTCTATCATATTTATTTGGTATTACTTTAAATCTAGGTGTTATCGGTATTACCCTGGCAATGGTTGGTGATTGGGCAATCAAAGCCGTAATGATCATGGTTAGATATGCTCATGGAAAATGGCGTAATTTTCAAGTTATTTAAATCAAGGTGTTCAGACCTTGATTTTTTTCATATCAAGGAAATCCTCGCTAAATTGATGATAAATGATTTATAATAGCGCTTAAGGAGGAAAGATAAATGTTACATAAAAAACTAAAACCATTCCCTAAGGACTTTTTATGGGGAGCAAGTACTTCAGCTTATCAAGTAGAAGGAGCAAATTTAGAAGATGGAAAAGGACCATCAGTTCAAGATGTTAAAAAGGTACCAGAAGGAACTTCAGATTTAACAGTTTGCGCTGATCATTATCATCGTTATAAAGAAGATATTGCTTTAATGGCAGAAATGGGATTTAAAACTTATCGTTTTTCAATTTCATGGTCAAGAGTCTTACCAAAAGGAACTGGTGAAGTAAATCCTAAAGGTATTGAATTTTATAATAATGTAATTAATGAATGTTTAAAATATAACATTGAACCATTAGTTACGATGTTCCACTTTGACTTACCACAAGCATTAGAAGAACGTGGTGGTTGGGAAAAAAGAGAATCAATTGACTGGTTTGTAAACTTCGCTAAAGTTTTATTTGAAAACTTTGGTGATCGTGTAAAATACTGGTTAACGATCAATGAACAAAATGTTTTAATTTTATCTGGAGATATTATCGGAACTACTAAATTAACAGGACCTGATAAATATAAATCTCTTTATCAACAAAACCATCATATGTTAGTAGCGCAAGCTAAAGCCATGGCTTTATGTCATGAAATAGTTCCTGGTGGTAAAATTGGACCAGCTCCAAATATTTCTTTAGCTTATCCAGCATCTTGCAAACCAGAAGATCAATTAGCTGCTCAAAACTTAAATGCCATTAGAAACTGGTTATATTTAGATATGGCCGTTTATGGAAAGTATAACAATCTTGCTTGGGCATTTATGGAAGAACGTAATGCTACTCCAGTAATTGAAGAAGGTGACATGGAAATCTTAGCTAATGGACATCCTGATTTCCTTGGATTTAACTATTACTCAACAGCTACAGTAAAATGGTGTCCGGAAAATGTTGAGGAAACATTTGGACATGACCAACAAAAAACTAGAATGGAACCTGGTGTTTACTTAGGAGCTGCAAATGAAAATTTACCACACACTGAATTCGGTTGGGAAATTGACCCAGTTGGATTTAGAGCAACTATGAGAGAAATGTATTCTCGTTATCGCTTACCAATGATCGTTACTGAAAATGGTTTAGGAGCTTATGATAAATTAACTGAAGATGGTAAAG
>NZ_CALUXO010000002.1 GCF_944324745.1 uncultured Thomasclavelia sp.
CAATATACATCGTTCTAAATTTATAGATATTAAAATATGTTTTATGTTTACCCACTCGTTTTTGTTTAAATAATATTGGTCCTTTACTATCTAATTTTATCCAGATACATAAAATTAGAAATACTGGACTTAATATTATCAAACCACAAAGTGATAAAATAAAGTCAATAATTCTTTTAACATACACTTTATAAATCATAATATTCCCCTCAAAAACTACTCTTTATAAAAATAAAACTAAACACTTTTATTTTTGATTTCTAATCCAAAGCATATGTCATAATCATTGAAAGAAAATTTGTATTTAAAAAAGGCTAATCTCTTATGACGATCAACCTTTCTAATCATTTCTTCATTTCCCATTAATGGTCCTTCTTTTACAACAATCTTCCCGTTTTCAATATCACCGGTAGAGTTTTCAATTACAACTGCTGCATTAAACTTATTTAAAAAACCTAGATCATGCTTTTTTAATTTAAATAATCGAATCTTTTGATGATTATTTAACTCAAAGATTTCTTTGCATTTACTTAACTTCCGTTTAAATAAATCCAAATCAATTACATCAATAAATATAAAACCTCTAATTACATCAACAACATGCATTTGCCAACCTTGGCCAAAATTCTTTAACTGTTTTCTTTTCAAAATAAAAGACCTTTTTAGACAATCACTAAAAAGATCTGAATTTAAGATATCTAATATTTTACTTTCATTTTGATAATCGATTTGTATAACAAATCCATTTTCCATAGCTACCTCCTAAAGACAGCACAATCCCAGTGGAACTATCTAAACTATATAGTTCCACCACCGTTTTTTATGACCATTTCAAATCCATAACATGCGCTAAGTCAGTGATTACTTCATCAAAAATATTGTCTAGAAGCTGTCCTAGAATATACTATTCTAAGACTATTTTTTACTTCTTCCACATTATAGAGTAAATGATAGTATTTTTCAACGAATTATTTTATAATTTTAAATCTTTCTGTGATTTAAGTTTATCAATTAACGTCAAAAATATGATGTATATGGCCAAAGTGTTGCCATAGAATAGTATATTCTAGGACATTTTTTAGCTTTTTCACAATTTTTAAACTCAAAATTTGCTTGTTTTTGTATTTTTCATAAATTAAAAAATTATACAAATTTTTCAATAAATTTAGATAAAAATAACTAATAATTCACAAATAAATAATAATAAAAATAATATTTTTATCATAATTAAATACCAATAAACTTATTTGAAAACCGATCAAGATACTTTTGTTTAGTATTAAAAGAAGAATGAACATAACGATCAAGCGTAATTTTAGAACTACTATGTCCTAAAATTTCACTAAGTGACTTTACTTCAAAACCATTTTCAATACATAATGTTGCAAATGTATGACGTAACATATGAAAGTTAGCTCTTTCAATTCCAGCTTCTTGAACATAACTTTTAAACTTACGATCCATTTGTCGTGGTTCTACTATTTTTTTACAATCACCACTTAAAATATAACAATTATCATTAGCTTTAAATCTTTTAAATATCGGTATTAAATTATGAGGTATTGGAATCATTCGTTTAGAATTATCACTTTTTGGCGATACTTCAATTACCCTGGTTTTTGGCCCATCATTATCAAAGTTTTTAATCCTTTGCATCGTCTTTTCAATAATCATATACCGATTATCAAGATCAATATTTTCCCACTTCAATGAACAAACTTCTCCAATTCTAATGCCTGTAGCCATAGCTACCAAAACTCCAAACTTGCATAAATCCATCTCATTTATCAACACTCGATTTAAAGCTAAAAAGTCCTGTTCATTTAAAATATTAGCTTCTTGTTTAGGATTTGTGGGATAAACTATTTTAATATTAACATTAATGTTGTATTCACTTTCGATAAAAGAAATTATTGCCTTTAAGATCAATAAAATATCTTTAACTGTTTTTGGAGACAGTGGTTTTCCACTTTTACCCTGTTTTAGTAACTGATTAGAAAAAATATTGATATGTGTAGTTGTCAGATCTTTTATTTTAAAACAATCAAAAGATGGCAAAATATAATTATTAACAATATTTAAATATTTTTCATAAGTTGCTGGTTTAAAACGAATTCTATTTACTTTTAACCACTGCCTAGCATAAAACCCTGTGGTTTCTTTACAAATAATATAGCTATTATTTTCCAATTGCATGCAGATAGTCCTTCGCTTTTCCTTAACTTCCTTATAAGATTTACCATATACACTTCCATAAAGTTTCTTATTGTCAAAGGTGATTCCTTTAACATATCTTGCTTCCCACCGTCCATCTTTACGATGATAGATGCTTTCACCTCTTCTAGGCATATTATCCACTCCTTTCATGCTATCAATCGTGCTTTTCTTGCACGCTTTAATGATAATAAAATTGAGCAGAATAATACATATATAAGCCTAAAAAAATTAAAAATAACAAAATAATAACGTATTTGTTATCAAAAAGTTTAAATTTACAAAAATAGTGTTAAAGATAAAACAATCTTTAACACCACTTATCATTAATCCTCACGAGTAGCTTTTTTTATTAGATATTGATTATATAAATTAGATAAAGCCTCTAGTTCCTCATCAGTCGTTTCAACATCAAAAAAAGCAATCGCTGGAGTAATATTTTCACCACTAGAAAAATGATCAAAAGTATCAATCTTACTATAAGTCATATACAAATCATCTTGCCTAAATAATTCAATTAATTCCTCTTTAGTATATCTCCTGGATCTAATTTCATTAATTCCATCATCAAGTTTTTCATAATAACTCCATTCATTAGTTTTAGGATTTAATTGCTTATTTATTTCTACAATATCCTGATATAAAATTAAAACATCACCAATTAATTCATCTCGATGATAATGACCTGCAAACCAAGCCTTAAAACTTACTGTTTCTAAAATATTTTGTAAAAAATTACACAAATGAATATATTTACCTGGAGTATAATAACTCATTCTTGGAGTATTATATCCAAGTCGCATATTGATACTAGTTGGTACATCATGACTAATGATATAATCAACCTGGTTATGATATTTTTGAAGGTTATCGATGGCATTATCAACTTCTTCTTGAACAGGCAATTCATCTTGCCACCAGCTAACATTTTCAATTCGATACTCAATATCATGAGAAAAAGCACCACCAAAACAAAAATACTTTTCATCATTGATTTCCATAATTTCACCACGTTTAATATGATAAAGAGAATCCGTGATTTTATTAGCTTTAGCCCCATAAAAATCAACTTCAGGATATGAATTTAATAGTGGATGGTTTTCATGATTCCCATCAACATATACAGTTGTCCATGGTTTCTTGCTGATCCAGTTGATCCACCATTTATCCTGTTTATCACCACCAAAGACAAATCCCGCATCACCACAAATAATCACAATATCATTTTTATTAAGTGTTTTTCCAACGGGAAAACACTTAGAATTTAATTTATGAATATCATAAGGACAATGGGTATCCCCAGTAATAAAAACTCTCGATTGCTTAGTTTTAGTCATTTCGCTTCCCCCTGTATAATTTTATCTGTATCTTATTATAATTTGATTTTAATATAAAGTTAATACTACTTAATAATTTTCCAATATCCTTTAGTATCCGATCCAATTTTTATAATTATATTTTTTGCTTTAAAGACCGTATTCTATTCGATACTGTTTTTCTACTTACACCTATTTTTCTCGCTAATACGCTAGTAGTGTATCCCGGATCCTCCATTAATAATTTTAAAACTTCCAACTCTTTCTCTCTAACCTTCTCTCTAACCTTCTCTGTAACCTCTGCAAAATTGTTTATTATTAATCTATCTGGGTACATTAAATTGGACCATAATATCAGTTGGATTAATATGATAAATTGGTAACGGAAGATTATTTTCCTTGCAAGAATTAATTATCTTCTCAATACCTCTCCCCCATGATTCAATGTGTCCTGCTAAATAAAATACATGTGCAATATTAGGATTATAAGGCTTTGAACTATGTTTTTTATAAAGAGTTTCTTCCGTCCAGTTATCTGGTAATTTACCAACATTTCCAATATATAACTTATCTTTATAAACGTTCCACAAAAGAATAACCCAAAAAAGGATCACTTATTTTGAGTGTTCCTTCCCTGCTTCTTCTATAATACATGTGTGCTTTTTAGTTTTCTTATCATAGCTAATTGCAACCAATAATAAGTTATCTATATATTTTTCCAATCCTTTTGGATATTTCTTTTCTTTGATCTGCTCAATTGCTGTTTTAGCTTCCTGATTCCATTTTAACTCAATAATCATGGCTGGTTTATCTCGATATGGAATCAAAACGATATCTGCAAATCCTTCACCACTTGGCATCTCTCTTATCATCGTATAATGATTTCTTGCATAAATATAAGCTATCGATAATGTATATGACAGTGCATTTTCATTGTTATAAGTAAGTATTGATGTATCCAAATGCGCTTCTTCGATATATCTAGCTACTGCTTTTTCATCTTTTCTCCATGTTGCTTCTAGCAGATCACGACTATTTAGTAATGCTTTTGTAGTTTCCTGCCAGTCAGAGCTTCTAATAGAATTAATAAATGAATCAACAACTTCCTTATTAGGAGTATAACATGTGTGATTAGAACTGTTATATCCTAAATATCCTAGATGTATAAGAAGTGTCAACACATCATCTTTTGATTTGAACGTTGTCATATCATTTTGAAATGATGTTGTTTGGACAGGTACATTTTCTTGCGATAATAGTTGAACGATATTATCCTTCAAACCATCAAAATTCATATCTATATATACTTGCAAAGCTTCATAGGTTTTACTTCCAGTACTTCCTTCGGTCGCCGTTGATGTCCAGTAGTTTTCATATTTTCTATCCAAAATGGCATAGACAACAGAACGATGATTATAGACAGATATATCCTTTGACATCTGATAACCGTCATACCACTGCTGCATTTCATGATAATCCATATCATATTTTAAGCATAAATCTTGAACTTCCTGTTCAGTAAAGCCCATAAATGATTCTAAAGGTGTTGCATTCAACATGGATATTTCCTTAAACATATTTAAAGCACTATGGGTTCCGTATTTTTTGATTGGCAATATGCCTGTCATATAAGCCAGTTCTACATAAGGCTTATCTTTCAACAGGTTTCTTAAAAAATCAAGATATACTTTTTGGGATTCTTTATCTTGAGCGTATTCTCTGAATATACAATCCCACTCATCTATTATGAAGATAAATTGATTTTCTGTAGCAGCATAAATATCTTCCAAAGATAACGATAAATTTGTTTCATCAAAAAAAGTAACTGAATACTCTTGTTTTAACTCATTTAAGATTCTTACCGTCAATAACTGTATCATCTTATCAATATTATGGGTATTGCTTAAAAAACTTTGCATATTGATATTAACGACATGATGTTTGTTAAGATGGTTTAAATAAATATCAGTTTGACTGATTTTTAATGAATCAAAGATTTCACGGGAATCACAACCTTTTGAATAATAGGCAACAAGCATATTGGCATCTGTACTTTTTCCAAAGCGTCTTGGCCTTAATACGCAAATATATTTATTAACTTTATTTCTTAAATACTCAATCTTATTGATAAGCAATGATTTATCAACATATATTTCCTTATTAACAGCTTCATAAAAATTTTGATTTGTTGGGTTTAAATAGATTCCCATACTTATCACCTGCCTCTTTAATATTGTATCATTTTATTTTATGTTAATCACTTGCTTTTAAATTCAAATTTCTAGTTCTAAAGTACAAAGTTAAATTGCACCTTAAATATGTAAAAGCCAAATTTAGTTACTCTAGCAATCCATCTACGATTAACACTTTAGAGCACTTTTTCCATCCTATCAATGTTTTAAATGATTTAAGGTTTATGGATATTATTCTCGTAATTACCACGTAACTCCTGTAACGGGGAACAATCCCACAACAACTCCCAGATTAATTAAAGTCTGAATTCCAATCATTGAAATAATCCCAATCATTAAAAAACTTCCAAACAAATCCTTAACTTTCATAGCCTGATTAAAAACTGTAATAAACAAATATCCATATAAACCTACTAATATAATTCCCCCAATTAAACCAAACTCTTCTAAAAAAATTGCAAAAATAAAATCGGTTTGTGGTTCTGGTAAATAAAAATGCTTTTGAATACTATTATTATAACCAACTCCTAAAATGCCTCCAGGAGCAATCGCATATAAAGACTGAATGATTTGAAAACCACTACCTAATGGATCAGCAAAAGGATTTAAAAAAGCCACAATTCTTTGAAGACGATATGGAGCCGAAATAATCATCAAGACAATTCCAATGACTCCAACGATTCCTAGCATTACAAAATATTTAAAGGGAAATGGGCTAACAATAATCATTACAATAATTGAACAAACCATTACTACACCACTACCAAAATCCGGCTGCATCATAATTAAACCAAAACCTAAAAACAAAATAATCAATAACTTCCAACTAGCTTTGATCTTCTTTAACTGATGATAGTGATTACTGATATAATTAGCACTATATATAATCATCGCTATCTTAAATAATTCAGATGGCTGCAAAGAAATAACCCCTAAATTAAACCAGGACCTTGAACCACCACGAACCGAACCAATTCCTGGTATTAAAACTAAAATCATCAATAAAAAAGTGCCTATCAATAATTTATTGGCATATTTTTGATAAATATGATAATCAATTCTAGAAACTACCAGCATCAAAACGATTCCAATAATAGCAAATATTACCTGACGTTTAATATAATATAATGAATCATTATATTTATAACCAGCCCAAATATTTGAAGCACTATAAACCATCGCCAAACCAATTAAAACAATCGTTATCACAATAATAACTACTCGATTACGTTTCATTTATACCACCACTACCATTATATGAACAATAATTGTTTAAATGAAAAGAGTTTTGGTGGTTTATAGAAAATATAAAAGCCTAAGAATAATTATTATCCTTAGGCAATATTTAAACAATTAGTTTAAGATATCTTGTCTTTTCTTTAAAATTACTACAATACTAGCTAATGAAATTACTAGTCCTACTTGATAAATATTAATATTTTCTTCATCTCCAGTAGCCACTGCTGTTTCAGTAGATACAGTTGATTCATCAGATGGATTTACTATTGTCGTTTCTCCTGTTTGATTATCGCGAGTATAATTTTTAAAGAAATCCCACATATATTGAGCTTCAGGCTTATAATTCCAATGAGCTTGATCTTTAATCGCAGTAAATTTCATGATCACACCATTTTCATTAGATATAGTTCCTTCTAAAGCATCCTTAGTTCCTAGTTTGAACCATTGTTGATTATCTAATGCAATTCCATAATATGGATTTAAAGACATATCATAATTTTCACTGACAGTTGTTCCATTTACTTTCTGGTAAGCTTGAATCACAGGAAAAATTTCACACGCTGGATCAACATCTTGAATATATAGACCATCACCGACCTGGAAGCTATTTTGACTTGATAAGTCAACTGGAATCATTCCAAAGAAATCATGATCACCACACATATAGATCAATGGTACATCAGGTCCATCATAATTTTGGGCTAAACTTACTATTTCATCTTTATCTACAGCTGGAGCTGAAACAGCACCAACAGCAGCAAAGACATCATTATATTTAATTCCATATAGCTGTGATGCACTGCCACCAGCTGATAAACCAGTAATGTAGATTCTTGAAGAATCGATTTGTGGATATTTAACCTTTAACATATCAATCCATTCAATTAGTTTATCTCCTTCAAGTCCATCGCAATTAAAGAAATTAGGACCAGGTTCATGGGTAGATGAATCATATACAATACCTTGCCATTCTGGAGCCATAACCATGAATTTTTCTTGACTAGCTAACTCTACCCAACCAGTAGTTTCCCCTTGCAGTCTGGCATCATTACCATTACCGTGTAAAGAAATAACTAATGGTACTGAACCATTTGGTTCATCTAAAGTTTCTCTAGGAATATATTCAAACCAAGTATAACTACCTGCTCCATTTAATGGCGTATTATAGATTGAATTATATTGAATATTTAATTCGTCATAATCAGCAATACCAATCAATGGATAAGGATCAGTATAGTTAATTGGGTCAGCCGTATAGAATTCTGTTTTTTCATTATGTTGACGATAATTCTTTGAAAAAACAGTTTCCCAGGCATTTTCAAAAGCTGCAGCTAGAGATTCGTTTTCACCAATAACAACTTTTTGTAATGGGTCATTTTGACTTTGATAAACATTTGTTTGAACTTCAGTAGCATCATTTGCTTGAATATAATATTCTTTGGCAACTGTACTAGGATTACTTAAGTAAGCTGGTAAGCAAACGTTATAGTCCAATCCTGCTTCCATCGAACCATTATATGTCATAATACCAGCAATAGCATAACATCTTTGAGATAAATAGTTATTGACAAAAGTAGCTCCATCATCAATTCCAATAACTTTAATGTTTGAAGTTCCTGGGCCAATTAATTCAATAAAAGCATCACTATCTTCTTGAGTATAGTTTTCTCCATTCATTGGTGTTACTACGGTCACTGAAGCTGCCCATTCTTGTAGATTATTGATAATATTCATTTCATCAAGCATCTTTTCAGCTTCTTTTTCTGTAACATTTCCTGGATAAACATAATAAACTGGAGTTACTACTGAAGAATAATCAGTTGTATAACCAAAATCAGCAGCATTATATTGATATGTAGTATCACTAGTTTTGTTCAAATCTATTGCATAAATATCATCATTTTCCTGTAACATCGTCTCTAATTGAGCTTGAATAAATGGGGTATACCAAAATAAATATCCCGCTTTAGATGGATGAATTGGATCAACCATATAGTATTCTCTTAATAGAACATCAACAAAAGATGATTCATTCCACATATCGATGATTCCAATATCCCATTTACTTTGAACATCATAGAGCGCATCGACCATTTCTTGATAAACAGTTTGATAAACTTCTTTAATTTCTTGTTCACTGCCACCATTTACTGCAACAAAATGGCTGATTGCCTCATCGCTAAGATATGGATTAGTATAAAAAATTACTGGACAATCCCAAACTTGTTTAGCATAAGCAATAATATATTCCATTGCTCCATAAATTGTAGAATAATCAAAATCATCAAGATCATAAGAATCAGATAAACTACCAAATTCAATTCCTAAAGAAGCATCATTAGTAGATAATTGTACTACTAAAGCATCTAATTTAGTATCTGGTGTAATTGCGCCTTCTAATAATTGGGTAATATAACTTACCTCTTCACGAGCACCTTCTTTTTTTGCTAAAGGACCACCAGTAATAGCTTGCTTGATTGAGGTACTACCACTAATTTTTTGAATATAATCGACAAATGATACCCCACCACTTTGGAAACCATATGTAATTGATGATCCTAAATAACCAATTGTTTTACCATTTAAATAACTACCATCTTCATATAAGATATTATCTAAATCTAAAGAGCTATCATTTCCATTGATCAAATTTTCCACTTTTTGATAATTTTGGACATTATTTTTCTCTTCATCAGATAATCCCTCATATTCCTCTTTAATATTTAATGCCTGAAAATATGTATTACTTACATCATCTACATTATACATACTATCTGGCAATAATGATATCTGTTCATTAATATCTTCAACACTAACTTGTTGCTCAAGATTTTGAACATCATCACTTTCTATTGCATTTACTGGATTATATACTGCTAAACTTGAAAACAATAATATTCCAGTAAATAAAAAAATAATCAGTCTTTTTAATGTTTTCTTCATCTGTTTCTCCTTTCTGTAACCGTTTTCAATTATAACATTAAAAAAACATGATATATTTCTAAAAAAAATTCAATCATTCAGAAAATGAATGAAAGCACTATTTAGACTCATTCAATAGTAACTTATACATCAATAAAATAAAATACATTAACTGCCAATAGCCCATATTTTTCTTAACAATACCACCAAAAATAATAAAATCATCAAACCGTTCAATATCTTCATGATTAGTATCTATCGTCCATAACATTTTATAAACATTAGAATTATTGTTTTGAAATAAATTATCTCTAATCTGCTTATAAGCTCTTTGCTCCAAAGAAATTACAACAATCAAGCTATCATCATCTATCTTTTGTAATAATTCATTTTGAAAATGATAATCAAAAATCACATATGCTTCCTTCCCTAAAGATATCAAAGCCATCTGCAACAAATGAGTAATAGCCATCGATAACTCCGATCCCATAAAAATAATAGTTTGCGAAGTTTTTAATTTTTCAATCACTCTTTCAATATGTCTTTGATCCAAATCATTAATATAGCTAAGACACTGAGCAATACTATTAGTGACATCCATCAAAACATCTTCATATCCTAGATTATTTTGAATTTCATTATTTTTTTCAATCACATAATTAGAAAGCATAATACTATTTTTAAACTCACTATAATTCTTATATCCCATTTTTTTAATAAAACGAGATAAAGAAGCTTGCGAAAAATAAGTTTTTTCACTCAATTTATCCAACGAATATTTATTTAAATCATACCGATTTTCTAATATCTTCTTTGCAATCATAACATCATTACTTTCACTTCGAGATTTATTGATTAGATACAGCAAATCATAAACAGCTATCATATTTTTATTAGGCTCATCTCTCATTTTTCTACCTCCATTTATCAAAAATTATATTTATTTACTAATATAACACCTTTAAATCATTAAAACAATCGCTGTTATCAACTAAAAAAATGAGTCATCATTTAGACGACTCATTACTTTTTATAATTATTTACAATTTCCTTAAATACTTTCCCACGTTGTTCATAACTAGTAAATTCATCAAAACTACTAGTTGATGGTGAAAGTAATACTATATCTCCAGGCTCTGCTTGATCTAAGGCTTCAATCGTTGCTGCTTCTAGATCTTTAACTAGTACACTGTTAGCAACATGCATTTCATCTTTAAATCTTTTACCAGCTGCTCCAAAAGCAACTAAACGTTTAATATGATTACCATATGTTGCCATTTCCGTTAAATCCAACCCTTTTTCAAAACCACCCATTAATAAAATAACTGGTTTATCAAAAGCCTTTAAAGCAATAATACTAGCATCAGTATTCGTTGCTTTAGAATCATTGTATACTTTAACACCATTAATTTCTCTGACAAATTCAATTCGATGTTCTACTCCCATAAACGAAGCAATTTCTCGTTCAACAACCTCAGTAGCCACATTAGATAACTTAGCCATACAGATTGCTACCATGATATTTTGAACATTATGATTTCCTACGATCTTAATTTCATCTAAGTCGATGATCTTTTCATCTTTAAAATAAATAGCTTGATCTTTGATCATACAATCAGCTTCTTTAGTCAACGACATAGTTACTTGCTTACATGGTACTGGATAACGCTCAAGATATTCTAATACGGTTTTATCATCAAGGTTAACAACATAAAAATCCTCTTGATCAGTATTTTTATAAATATTGGTTTTAGAAGCATAATATTCATCTAATGAAGCCATATAATCTAAATGATCTGGCGTTAAATTGATGATCGTTGAAAGATGTGGTTTGAAAGTATCAATATCTAATAATTGGAAATTACTCATTTCAATTACTACATAATGATTTTCTTCTTCCAATAAGTTATTATCCATGACAATATCACATAAAGGATAACCAACATTTCCCGCTAAATGCACTTTAGGATACTGTCCTTTTAAAATCTTTTCAATTAAAGTTACCGTTGTTGTTTTACCATTAGTACCCGTTATCGCAATATAATGTTGTTTTTTTGCAACCTGAAAAGCTAATTCAATTTCCGTATAAACAGGAATTTTACGCTCTTTCAATCTCAGGATAAATGGTTTATGATAATTAATTCCAGGATTTTTGATAACAAAATCAAAATCACGTTCAAACAATTCATCAGGATGACTGCCAGTAACCATTTCAATTCCCATATCGATATATTGTTGATATTCAGGAATATCTTTAGCATCCTTAGCTTCATTTACCGTGATAGTAGCATTTAAATGATGTAATAATCTAATTGCTGCTTTACCACTACGAGCTAATCCAATTACTAATACTTTTTTACCTGTTAACATGTTATAACACTCCAATTACAATCGATAAAATTCCACAAATGAAACCAATAAACCAAAATGAAATAGTAACTTGCTGTTCTGACCAACCTAACATTTCAAAATGATGATGAATTGGTGCCATTTTAAAGACTCTTTTTCCTCTGGTTTTAAATGAAACAACTTGAATGATTACTGATAATGTTTCCATCAAGAAAACACCACCAACTAAAATCAACAATAATTCTTGTTTAGTCAAAATTGCCAAAATTGCAATAAAACCACCTAAACCAAGGGAACCAACATCACCCATAAAAATCTTAGCTGGATGATAGTTAAACATCATAAATCCTAACAATGCTCCAACCATAGCAGTAGCATAGCTTGCTAGAGCATAATCTTTAGTCATTGTTGCAAAGATAATAAATGGTGCAATCGCAACCATTGAAAGACCAGTAGCTAAACCATCAAGTCCATCTGATAAATTGACTCCATTACTAGCTCCGGCAAACATTATTAAAATTAAAGCTGGGTATAAAATACCAAAATCAATTTCTGCTTTGATAACTGGTATCGTTACTACTGATGTAAAATCAGGAATAAAGTTCATTGCAAAGAAATAACAAATAATTGCCAAAGCAATTTGCGCTAACAATTTAGCTAAAGGTGGTAACCCTTTATTACTATGTTTGATAATTATCAATGCATCATCAACAAATCCAATAGCACTATAACCTACTAAAACAATGGTCGTTAAGATTAATTCCGGATTAAATAAACCTCCGATATTGACAATTACCGCTGCAACAATTGCTGCTAAAACAAAAACAATTCCTCCCATTGTTGGTGTTCCATTTTTCTTTTTATGAGAAGCTAACCCTTCTTCCCTTTCTACCTGTCCAAATTTCATCTTATGTAAAAATGGTATTACTTTTGGCATGGCTATAACCACCAAGATAAACCCAATCACAAAAGCAAATACTAACTTAAGAAAATTTTCCATGTATCTGACCCCTTTTTTTCAAATTCGTATTTACTATATCATATTCTTGATAAATAGGCAAAATAAAAGGGACAAAAGTCCCTTTCATCCATCATTATTGGTCAATAATACCTAATTCTTTCATCTTTTTTACCGCATGGTCAATAGCGGCATCAGCATCTTCTCCATCAGCAATAATATCAATATCTGCCTTAGTTGGAATCCCTAAAGATAAAACACCCATTAATGATTTCATGTTGACAGTTTTTGAAGCGTAGACTAGTTTAATATCACTTTTAAACACTTTCATAGTATCAACTAATTCGGTTGCTGGAGTAGCATATAAACCAACTGGATCAGTTACGGTAACGCTAATTCTTTTTACCATATTGCATACCTCCTTGTTGCCTTTATTATACCATTTTTATTGATTGATTTCATCAATAATGAATCTCTTTTTATTAAAATAATATTAAAATTTTCACCAAAAACACCACGATATTTATAATTCACTACATTAATTACATCTAATGTGATTTATCAAGCATTTTATTGTTATCAAATGGCGATTATGATAGAATTTCTCTATCATAATTATGGAGAGGTCACAATGAAAAATATAATTAAAAAACTATCTCACAGCAAGCTAGAACCCCTGTTCTATTTAGCCTACAATATCTTAATTAAAATCGAATATTTATCCTTTTCGAGTCAATGGTATATTAAAGGTTATCGAAAACCTGATCAAGAAGCAATTAATAATGTAGCAAATAATGTTACTTTTATTTACAAATCTTTTGAAAGACAAAAACTAGCCAAACGCTTATATAAAAACATTGCTTCATATTATCCTGGAGCAAAAGTTATTATTGCCGATGACAGTCACAAACCCCTTAAAATCAAAGGTGACAATTTAGAAATAATTCAATTACCCTTTAATAGTGGTCTAAGCTATGGATTAAATCGAGCATTAGAAAAAGTTACTACTGCCTATACTGTTAGATTAGATGATGATGAACTTTTGACCCCGTTAACTAGAATTGAAGATGAATTAGCTTTTTTAAATCAGCACCGTGAAGTCGATTTAGTTGGTTTTGGTATCATGTCTACACCTAAGTGCCAATTACCTAAAAAATCATTACAATTCTATTTTAGTGAATCGATGTCCCGAGCTCCTAAAAAACTGATAATTCCCCATCTAACTATGATTGATCAAAATCATATCGTTGTTGGAAAATCGCCTAACTCATTTATTGTAAGAACTAATAAACTAAAAGAACTGGGCTGGGATGATAATATTAGAATGATGGATCATAAAGAGTTTTTCATCCGCGCTGCGGGAAATATTGTTTCAACGGTAAATCCCAATACTATTATCTTTCACGGTCATAATCAATTTAATAAAAATTATCAAAATTACCGTTCAAGAGTAGCTCAAGATAAATTATATATTCAAAACAAGTATGCTAAACGTTATCAAAATAATAAATAATGCTTGATATATGAAGTATTTTTCATTTTTAGTTAATAAATAATTCATATTTATTAACTATTCACACAATCTTCACATATTTTTTACTTATAGTTAGCAACACGGGAGGAATAAATAAAATGAAATTAAAAAATAATAAAGGAAAAACTAGTGCTCTAGTAATTATTCTTTATATTATAGCAGCGGGGATGCTTCTAGCATTTTTATTAAGTTTCTATAATGTAACTAGCTATATCTGGTCTTTACATGTTGCTGGATCAATTTCACTATCAGCTGACTGGTTTGATTGTATCATTTACTATATGAACAACACTCTGGAATATTTAGGATATGCTGTTGTTATTTTTGCTTTAGGATATATCATCAGTTATATTAAAAAGCAAAAACAGCCAACAATTGAAACAGAAAATACGATCGAAGAAAATAAATAAAATATTGTCAATTAATATTAAAAAACAGAAATTTAATCAATTATAAATTTCTGTTTTTTTATTAACCTGGTAATTTCCTTTTTTCAATCATCAAGACATAAGGAGCCAGCTCCTTATTGATCATTTTAAACTGTCCAACATTAAACAATCTAAAATCCAAATTAGAAACATATTCATCAATAACCTTGCTTTCCCTTTTTCCCTCTTCATGGCCAACATAAACCACTAAATATAAAATACCATCCGGTTTTAATAACTCGATCCCTTTTTTTATCGCAATTAAACTGCTGTCAGCCTTAGTGGTAATACTATGATCACCATTTGGTAAATAACCTAAATTAAATACACCTACATCAATTTGTTCCACATATTTATCTACATGTTCATGACTATCCAAAATTAACGTAACATTTTCTTTATTTCCTAAAAGTTCACTAGTTTTATCAAGGGCTTGCTGTTGAATATCAAAACTATACACTTTATCAGCTAAATTACTTAAAAACAACGTATCATGACCATTACCCATAGTAAAATCAACGGCAACATCATAATGTTTCTTTTCTATTCGATTATGAATAAAATCAATCATCGATTCCATTACCTTCACCTCATCATTTGTATTCTTGTAAAAACATTATAACAGGTAATCACTATTTTTTAAATAAATGGCTAAATTTGACATCATCGACTCATAAAAACATAAAAGTTGTTACAACTATTATGTAACAACCTTTTTACTTATTTTCATTAACAATTTCTTTTAATAATCGATACATTTCCTTAGCGTAGATACAATTATATTCGGGAATATCAGCATACGCTCCAGTTTCCCACTTAGCTGTAGCTACGCAGGTATTACATATTGGTCTAAGCTTACAGCTGCTGCATTTTTCATTAACTAAAAGTTCTTTACTTAAAGCCACCAGTTGATTCCAGCTTTGCTCCAAACCTTCTTTTAAAACTGGAATTGATGGATTTGATAAACTAACACAAGGCCGCATACATCCTTGCCAGTTAATCGCAAAGGAACTACAAGCCGCCTGGCAGGTAATTTGGCGCGAGTGGGTTGTTTTAGTTTCAACTGTTTGGATCATTTGTTTAACATAGCTATCAAATTGATCACTTTCCATTTCATTTTGTAAGACTTTTAAATGAACTCTAGCAGCGTCTTGCGGATTTAATCGTGCTTGCTGGTCAAATGGTTTAAATTGATCTTTTAATCCCGGTAACATATTAGTATCCATATGAATTGGAATCTTTAAATCATTAGCTAATTGATAGATAGCATCGAAATCATCAAGATTGGCTTTAGTAACACTACCATTCATTTTAACTTTGATCTTTCTTGCTAACAATAATTTAATTGCAGCTACTGTTTTTTGGTAACCTTTAAAATGACATAATTTTTCATATGTAGTTTCGCTGCTGCCATAAACGGTAATATTGATTCTTCTAGGAGGATGTTGTTCAAAAAAATCCGCCCATGTTTCATCGATTAAAGTTCCATTCGTATTAACAGTAACGATCATCCCCATTTTCTTTAATTCCAAATAAATTTCTTTAAAATCAGGATGTAATAAAGGTTCACCACCAGTAATGGTAATAAATAAAACCCCTGCAACAGCCATTTGCTTAATGATTTCCTGCCACTTGGCAAACTCTAATAACGCTCCCTGTTTAAGCATTTCAGCTTTATTAATATGAATATAACACATATCACAATTCATATTGCACAATGGTGTAAGCTCTAAAGTAGCACTAACTGGTTTAGTATTTTTAGCTCCTTGATTTATTAACATTTTTTCCACTGTTTCAAAATATTCCATATATCTTCTCCTTAAACCATTAATCTGTTTCATGTTGCTTGATATATTCTTGATATATTCTTAATGTTTCTTTGGTATATTCACACATATACTCAGGAACTTCCTGAAAATCACCAGTTTCTAATAAAGCACAGGCCCCGCATGTATCACAAACATCACGCATTTTACATGCTTGGCATTTACTGCTTAACTCAATGACACCTATCCCCGTTTGTAAAGTCTCCCAAGCCATCTTTAAATCTGTTTCCAATAAGGAAATTGCCGGTTTTGTCAACATTACACAAGGCCGCATATATCCTTGCCAATTAACAGTAAATGAAGTTTTACCGGCTTGACACTTCATTTTACCAGGTACTTCATCTCCTGCAGGTGTTTGCTTATAAAGCTCCATTACCTGTTTTGCTAAATTATAATATTCATCTCCGCTCATTTGTGACTGATTAAAAATCTGTTTAGCTCGAGCAGCTTCTTGGGGATTTAACCGTGCCTGTTGATTATATGGTCGATGTCGTTCTCTGGTAGCTGGGTACATGTAAGTATCAATGTTTAATGGTACTTTCAATTCTTCAGCCTGATTAATAATTTCTTCAAGATCATCTTGATTTGCTTTAACTAAACTGCCATTCATTTTAACATCTACATTTCTTTGTCTTAATAACTTAATAGCTCTGATAGCTTTTTGAAAACCACCAGGATAATGACATAGCTTTTGATATGTTTGTTCATTGCCACCATATAAAGTTATATTAATTCTTCGCGGTAAATGTGTTGCAAAAAAATCAGCCCACTGTTCATCAATCAATGTTCCATTAGTATTAATGGTAATTATCATCCCCAGTTTTTTTAATCCCAGATAAACTTTTTTAAATTCCGGATATAACAGTGGTTCGCCACCAGTTAAAATCACAAATAAAGTTCCCGCCTGTTGCATTTTTCTTCCAATTTCCAGCCATTCATCACCAGTAAGCAACCGCCCTTGAGCTTCCATTTCTTTTTTGGTTAAGTGAACATAACACATATCACAATTCATGTTACATAATGGTAATAATTCTAAACTGGCATTTAACGGTACATGTTTTTGATTTCCTTTTCCAATTAAAAACTTCTCATATGTAAATTTCATCTTTCTTTACCCCCATATAAATAAATACGGTCAGTCCTTAACTAACCGTAATTAGATTCAATTTTCATTAAAAGTTACCCTACTCAATTTCTTCCATGATATTATATTTTAATGAATCGGCCACAAAACGAATCACAGAATTTCTAATTACTTCTTCAGTTGCTTCATACTGTTCTAATGCCATTTTAACAACATCATTAATTGTCTTAGGACTTTCAAAAGCTTTCCAAAGAAACACTGCCGTATCATTTGGAGCCATAACAGCATTAGCTATTGGTCCTTGAGCCTCAATTGGAATAATGACATATTCATCGGCTACTTCCCGAAGTAAAAAACCTGATTTAATTTGATATTTCTTTTCTTCCATATATTCTTATAAAAAGATCAACATCTTTTTATAAACTCCCTCCTCTTTTCATACAAAATCACTGATATTTTCCTGACAAAAATATATTTTTATCTTACGAAAATGATTATATATGAATGATTTTTAGGGGTCAAATGAACAAAAATACCCATTAAATCAAGATAAATTGTTATTATTAAGATTATTTTGTGATTAAATTAAATGATATTTTGTGATTATTTTATTATTAAAAAAATTTATTCTTTGATTTTATCACATGTTGAAAAATTTAAATTTTTAAAAATTATAAGTATAAATTTAAGTGAATTTTAAAATAAAAGTATGCGAAAATTATTTCTCAATAACACATTGTGTTAAATTATGTTATTTACAGATAAAAAGCTCTATTTCAAATCATAGAGCTTAGTATACTTATCAATTAAATATCTAATATAATAATCAGGATTAAACTTTTCATCCATTAGTCGCATCAAGATTTCATCAGTATCAAAAATAGCCCCATATTGATGAATATATTCTTGAAGGTACTTCTTCAAAACCTGAAAATCACCTGATTCGATCCAATCAGTAATAGCCGTATTATTGACCATATGACTATAAATTTGACTGCTGATAGCCGAACCTACTGCATAACTTGGAAAATAGCCAAAATCCCCACCGGCCCAATGAATATCTTGTAAAATTCCTTCACTATCATTATTTGGTGTAATTCCTAAATATTCCTGATATAATTGATTCCAAAGTTGCGGTAATGTAGCAAAATCTACCTCTTCACTAAATAATTTCTTTTCTATTTCATAACGAATCATAATATGCAAAGGATAAGTCAATTCATCGGCTTCGGTTCTAATCAAACTTGGTTCGACTTTATTAATTCCCATAATAAACTGATTTAACGAAACATCCTCTAAGTTTTTTTCAAAAATTGTCTTTAGTCGAGGATAAATTGGTTTCCAGAAATCAAGACTACGACCAATAATATTTTCATAAAAACGGGATTGTGATTCATGCATTCCCATTGAGGCTCCCGTACCAATTGGCGTCATGGTAATGGAATTATCAATATTCATTTCATAGATAGCGTGTCCACATTCATGAATCGTTGAAAACAGAGCACTTTCTAGATTATGTAAGTAATAATGAGTAGTAATTCTAACATCATGATTATGAAATTCGGTAGTAAATGGATGTTCACTTTCTTTAATTAATCCTTTAGTAAAATCAAATCCCACATATCCAGCAATCCAATGATTAAATTCCCGTTGTTTCTTTAAATCATATTCTAAATAATTATAACTTTTATCAATCGTAATATCAGCTGTTTGAATTTTCTTTAATAATGGCACTATTTCTTGTTTCAGTTTAGCAAAAAACTCATCCAGTTTAGCAACCGTAAAACCCGGTTCATAATCATCTAATAACACATCATATAAACAAGCTTCATCTTGGTAGCGATAAGTGGCAAATTCTTTTTTAGTAGCCACGATTTCTTGTAGATAAGGCATAAATAACTGATAATCGTTGTCAGCTTTTGCTTTTTGCCAGACTCTTTGAGCAATCATCAATCTTTCTTGATACGCCTGATATTTATCAGCCGGTATTTTCTCTAGTTTTCTAATATCCTTCAGCCAATTTTCAACTACGCTTTTTTGTCTTAATGGTAACGGTTGAACTAATAAATCTTCTAAAATCTCTTTAACTTTAGGATCATTGATCAATTCAAATAATTCTTTTGATAATATCCCCACTGACTTAGCTGTAAGCTCCACTGAAGCAATTGGTGCTTCGGTTTCCTGATCCCATGAAAATAAAGTTAAAGCTTGGTTTAAAGCCTGACGTTTATCAATGTATGGTTGCAAATCCTCATACTTCATTACATTCCCTCCTCCATATTTTTTTCTAACCATTTTTCTTTTTTAATACCAAATATTATACCAGTAATATCAGCTAAAAACCAGCCAATTGGTATTGCCCACCAAATGATCAATGGTCCTAAATATCCAGCTAAACTATACGCCAATACGACTCTGGTTCCTAAAGAAATAACAGTTAAAACTACCGAAATTCCAGGCTTTCCAATGCCACGATAATAGCCATATAATAAAAATAAACAGCCAATTCCAATATAACATGCCCCTTCAACTCTTAAATATTGTGCCCCTTGATTAATGATTTCTATTTGTGATGGTTCAATAAAGATCAGCATCAATTTATCGGCAAAAACAAAAACAATAAACGATATTATCAAACAAAAAACCGTTGACATTAAAATTGCGATTTTAAGCCCATCTTTAATGCGCCGATCTAAATTTGCCCCTTTATTTTGAGCAATATAAGTTGAAAAAGCATTACCAAAATCCTGCACTGGCATATAAGCAAAGGAATCTATTTTTACTGCTGCAACAAAGGCAGCCATAGTGACAATTCCAAAGCTGTTAACTAGCCCTTGAATCATCAAAATTCCAAAATTCATCACTGATTGTTGCAAACAGGTCAACAATGAATAATCTTTGATCTTTTTAAAAATCAAGCGATCAAATACTAGATGACGCCGTGAGGGTATTAGCTCCTTTTGACTTAGAAAACTATAAATCATTATTCCTATCCCACTAAAAGCCTGGGCAATAATTGTCGCTAATGCCGCTCCAGCAACCCCTAGATCACATTGAGTAATAAAGAAAATATCTAAAACAACATTGATCAATGCTGCTAAAGCCAAAAAATATAATGGAGTTCTTGAATTACCAATTGATCGCAATAATGATGAAAAATAATTATATAAAAAGGTAAAAAAGATTCCACAAAAAATAATAAACAAATAATCATAAGTTGCCTGATATATATCGATTGGAGTATTCATAAATTTTAAGATCCAATCAATTAGCAGCATACAACCTAATTGTAATACAATTGAAAAAATAGCTATGGCTACAAATGAAACGAAAAATGATTCTTTCATCTTATCTTCCTGTCTAGCGCCATAAAGCATTGAAAATAATACCCCACTACCCATACATAGTCCTAATATTATTGATGTTAAAAAAGTCATTAATGTAAACGAAGATCCAACTGCTGCTAGTGCATCGGTTCCAATATAATGTCCAACGATAAATGTGTCGGCAACATTGTATAACTGTTGTAATAAATTTCCTAAAATCATCGGAATTGAAAACTTTAATAAAACAGTTGCAATTTTCCCTTCTGTCATAAAATCACCTTTCCTATCATAGTCATTTCTAAAAATAAAGTCAAATCTTTACTGTCTGATCACCTGCCAAAACTCTAATAGCCGCTCTAACGAATAAGCAGCATTGGCCGGTGAAGTTGATGGTAACTTGGTTACTGGTAAATCAATTATTCTATCAAAATAGCGATGATATAACTTATCAGCTAAAGCACCATTAGTATAAATCTGCTTTATTTGACTATTATCAATAATCAATGATAAATCATTAACTTCTACATCACTAATACTGCTATCACTAGAACCGACAATCTCGCAACTGGCAATAACATCCCATAAAGCAATCTGATGCTTAATTAAAAATGCTTTCTTTTCTGCAATTTCTGTTGGCAAATCATCTTGAAAGACTGCAGCTAAAACTTTCCAGAAACGATTTTGGGGATGATGATAAAAAAACATCGCTTCCCGGGATTTTACTGATGGAAAAGATCCTAAAATCAAAATCTTAGAATTTTGATCATATACTGGTTCAATTAGATGATATTCACGCATTATTATCTAACCTTCTTTCCTTCCATATTATAAGTGATATAATTATTATATAAATTATTATCAAACAATGAAAGGATACAAGCAAAATATGAAAGAATTTTATCTAAATAATATCGAAAACACTCGGATAATCTTTAAAACCAAATCAAAACAAAATATTCTTGATGCTTTCCATTCATGTAAATCGATCTATCAGTTAGATCCTAATGAATTATTAATCATTGATGAGCAATTATGTTTACTAATCGATTTAAAAAAGTGGCATGATATTGATAATCCCGCTGATGATTTTTTAAACGTTTTAAAAGTATTAGAAAAAATAACACGTCCTAAAGGATTACCAATAAATACTGTCGGCGCCAGTTTAAGTGGTTATGATCTAGAGCGAAAACAAAAGTTTAATTTTAAAGATGACTATGTAAATGGTAAACATGTATTAATAGGTCAATATGAAGATGGCAAACAGCTGCTTTATCAAGAACAATTATATTTATTATAAAAACTTAAAAGGTCTGATTTTGGGGAGATAAAATCAGACCTTTTAAACTATTCAATTCTAAGCATTCGATATCCAACTCCCACATGAGTTTGAATATATTTGGGCTTAGCTGGATTAGCTTCTATCTTCTTTCTAAGTGTTGCCATAAATACTCTAAGTGAGGCTACATCACTTTCTAAAGTATTTCCCCATATTTCCTTAGTAATATAAGTATGGGTCAAAACTTTACCAACATTTTGTGACAACAAACATAAAAGTTTATATTCAATTGGGGTAAGATGTAATTCTTGATCATTTAAATAAGCACAGCCACTAACATAATCAATCCTTAATTCACCATTGATAAATTCACTGTTTTCATTAGCCTGACTTTGATTATGATTTAATCGTCTAATTACTACTCTCAATCGTGCCAATAATTCTTCGACCGAAAATGGTTTCGTTAAATAGTCATCGGCTCCAGCGTCTAATGCTTCAATTTTATCATGATCTTCGCTTCGAGCACTAATAACGATAATCGGTAAACTGGTCCAGGTCCGGACTTTTTTGATTACTTCGACTCCATCAATATCTGGCAATCCCAAATCTAATAACATGATATCTGGTTTTTTAGAAGCTGTTTCTAAAATTGCCTGTTTCCCTGTTTGTGATGTATGATATTTATAATCATGAGTTTCTAACGTGGTTACAATCAGGTTCCTAACGGCATTATCATCTTCAACTACTAAAATAGATGGTTTATTCATGAATTTCAACCTCCTCAATTGGTATACTAAAACTAAATATGGTGCCACAAGGATGATTATCCTTGACAGAAATAGTTCCGTTATGGGCATTGATAATTGCTTTACATAATGCTAAACCTAAGCCTAAGCCCCGACGAGAGTCACTGATATTATGTTTGACAGTATAAAACATCTCAAATAGTTTTTCTTTATCTTCATCTTTAATACCAGGACCATTGTCACGGATTTGAACTTCGACTAAATGATCATGTTTAATTGTCTCAATTTCAATCGTTGACCCTTTTGGAGTATATTTTATAGCATTATCAACAATATTTATAATTACCTGAATAATTAACCGGGCATCAACTTTGGCCAAAATAAATTCTTCATGATTAACGACGACCAGATGATGCTGTTCAATTCGCCGGCTAATATGATTTAAAGCTTCGTTAATGATTTCATCGATCAATTCAGTTTCTAAATGAAGATTCATTTTCCCATTTTCTAATCTAGTTACACTTAGTAAATTTTCAACCAGATTAATCAGCCACAAAGAATCATCATAAATAACCTGATATAAATCATATTTTTTCTCTTCACTTAAATTATTGCCATCATTCATCAAAACACTGGCATTACCAGAAATACTAGTTAACGGCGTTCGAAGATCATGGGAAATGGAGCGTAATAAATCGGCTCGTAAACGTTCGTTTTTAGCTTCAATTGCCGCTTCTTCCCGTTTTTTATTAAATAATTCCTTTTCTAAAGCTAATGCTGACTCACCGACAATCGATAAAATCAAATTATTTTCAAAAGCATCAATAATATTACCACCAGCTACAATTATAACTACTCCATAAATATCATTAGCACTAACTAGTGGTAAATAATAATTGGTATCCTGTAATGATTTTCTTTGCTTAAAAGCCGTTAAAATCTTCATAACTTCACTATCCTGTTTAAATTCATCAATATCAGCTTCACCAAAACATTCATAATAAATCTGATCATCGGTATTGACCTGACAAATAATTACCGGCATATTGAGTAATTTAGTTATCTGACGGGCAGTAGTCTGTTTAATTCCGGCAATACTTTTTTCTTTTTGCAGTAAACGATTAGTTTCTAGTAGCACTTTAGTTCGATAAGCATACTGAGCTGACTGTTTTGCCTGCTGATTGATCCTAATAGCTAACGTACTGGTAATAAAAGCCGCAATCAGCATAATACCAAAGGTTACCGGATAACCGGAATCATAAGCTGCAAATGTAAAACGCGGATTAGTAAACATAAAATTAAAGATAACTACACTTAAAATTGATGAAACCAAACTATATACACGATTAGTTGTCGTAACCGCAATGATCAAAACTCCTAAAATATAAATCGTAATGGTATTAGCTTCACTAAAACCTAAATGATGGAATAAAATTCCAATCAATGTTGCAAGCAATAATACCAGACTGGAAATCAGTAAATCACTGATTTTAAAAATAAACTTATTTTTTCTTTTTGGTTCTTGCTTTAAGGGATCTTGATGATAAACGACATTAACATCTAAATCCTGCAATGTTTCAATAATTCGCTTATCTAACGAATTATCATAAAGATGCCATTTTTTACGTTGACTATATCCAATAAAAACCTTAGTAACATTAAAATTCTTACAAAACTCATTAATTTGATAAACTATATCCTCACCAAAAGCTGTTTCAATATTAGCTCCTAACTGCCTTGATAAATTAACATTATAACGCAACTGCTCCTGATCTTTTTTGCTCATTTTCGTACTATCTGGTGTTTCAACATATAAAGCGGTAAAAATAGCTTGACTATCACGAGCCACCGTTGCTGCCATTTTAATTACATCAGGATTAGAAGCTGATGGTGATAAACAAAGTAAAACATGTTCTTGTTTAATATCCATTGAAAAACCCCTTAAAGATTATAACATAGTTTTAAAAACGAGCAATTTCTTTGATTGACTTTTCTTTGGCCATAACGATCAAAGTTTCTTTACTAGAAAAAACATGATCAGGCTGTGGTAATGGATAAATCATCCCATCTTTTTTAGTCGCTAAAATACTAATTTGAAATCTGGTCCGGACTTTCTTTTCAATAATTGTTTTATTTAACCAGCTTTCTGGTGTCTTTATCTCATAAATTCCAATATCTGGTGTTAATTCTAAATAATCAAAAACATTTTTAGACCCATATTTAACAGCAATTTTTTCAGCTATTTCTTTTTCGGCATAAACAACATAATCAGCTCCATTTCTAAGCAGCAATTTTCGATGAACATCACGATTAGCTCTGGCAATAACATATTTTGCCCCACAATCTTTTAATAGCACTGTTATTTCTAAGGCTGTTTGAAAATTGTCACCAATAGCCACAATACAAATATCAAAATTATTGACCCCTAATGATTCAATAAAATCTTCATTAGTCGCATCACCAATTTGAATATCATTGACAATATTAACCGCATTATCGGCTCTTTCTTCATCTTTTTCGATAGCTAAAACTGCATTTCCTTCTTCAATAAATTTTCGCGATAAATGCCGTCCAAAACGACCAAGTCCAATTATTAATACTGATTTCATAATTCTTAATCCTTTCAATTATTATTAACCAATTTGAATTTTTTCGGCTGCTGCTTTTGATGGAACCGGACGATTACTTGCAAATGCTAATAAAAATGTAATCGAACCAACTCGCCCAATTATCATCAACAACGCTAATAAGCATTGTGATACAACACTTAAACTAGTAGTTATTCCTACAGTTAGACCAACTGTTGCCATTGCTGATACCGTCTCAAATAAAGATGCAACAAAAGGAACCTGATCAATATGACAAATAACCAAAGCAACCGATACTGTTAAAATCAAATAAATCATTAAAACAATACTGGCAGTTTTAATAATTTCATCACTAATTCGCCGATGATATACTTCTACAGCTTTCCGCTGTTTAAATAAATTGACAATGTTGACAATTAAAACAGCAGCTGTCGTTGTTTTGATCCCACCGGCAGTAGAACCAGAAGAACCACCGACAAACATCAAAATAATTAAGATCACCTGGGTTGTCTCACGAATTTTTGATAAATCAACGCTATTAAATCCAGCTGTTCTGGCGGTCACTGATTGAAACATCGATTCTAAAATCGTCGCATTACCTTGTTCAAAAATATAAACTAAAAATGTTCCGCCAAAGATTAAAATCAAAGTAACTGTCAAAACTAATTTAGTATGTAGCCGCATTTTTCTAAAACTAAAACGCGAATCGATCATATCTTTCCAAACTAAAAAACCTAAACCACCAATAACGATTAGTGACATGATAATTAAATTAACATACCAGTTATCCTGGTAAGATACTAAAGAGTTAAATGGTTCAATTGTTCCCATTAAATCAAAACCAGCATTACAAAATGCCGAAATACTATGGAAAATGGCAAACCAGATTCCTTTAGCCAAACCAAATTGACGGCAAAATACTAACGCTAATAAAAATGCCCCAATTCCTTCAATAATCAAAGTTTTTACAACGATAAACTTTGTTATCTTAACAATTCCGCCAACCTGTGGGGAAGAGATGGAATTTTGCATAATTGAACGTGTTAAAAAACCAATCTTCTTTTTAGCCAAAGTTAGGATATAAATACATAATGTCATAAATCCGATTCCACCAATTTGAATCAAGGAAATAATAACCAATTGTCCAAACCAGGTCCAGTTAGTATAAGTATCCGCTCGAATCAATCCAGTAACACAAGTTGCTGATGTGGCGGTAAAAAAAGAAGTCATCACAGAAATTTCTTGACCTTCTTTTACTGAAATTGGCAAAGTTAGTAAAATTGTTCCTAGTAATATAATTAAACAAAAACCTAAAAATATTACTTTAGTCGGCGAATATTCATGCAGCAGTTTTTCGGTAATTTTTTCTTTGATAAGCAACCACCTCGACCTTCTATCTTTATGAATTCACTATACTAAATTAAGTATAAATATAAAATAAAGATTTTTGCAAGGATATTAAGATTGTATAAAGATTGACTTTTTCTTAATGAAATTTTAATTGGTTTATTCAATAACTTACGTTATTTTAATACTTATTTTGATATTCTATAAATAGAAATAGAGGTGGTAGTAATGGAAAATTTAGAATTATTACTTTTATTGATGGTTATTATTGGTGGCGGTTATTATCTAATTAAATATTCTAAAATATAAAAAGAAACTGAATTTCAGTTTCTTTTTTTACAATTCTTTAGTTAATGTACGAACATAATTATATAATGTTTCATGGCTTTGATCCTGGTGTTCTTTAATAATATTTACAATAGCACTACCAACGATAATTCCATCAACTATATCTTTAAAATATTTAACTTGTTCAGGATTATTGATTCCAAAACCAATAGCAACTGGTGTATCGGTAACTGATTTAATTGTTTCTACAATTCCTTTAACATCCGTTTCAATAGAATTACGCATTCCAGTTACTCCCATTGAAGAAACTAGATAGATAAAGCCCTGGGCCTGACTGGCAATCTTAGTAATTCTTTCTTGACTGGTTGGGGCGATCATTGATATAAACGTAACTCCATATCGATAACAAACATCAGTTACCTCCTTGCTTTCTTCAAAAGGACAATCAGGAATAATTATGCCATCAATCCCACATTCTTGACACTTTTGAAAAAATCGATCATAACCATAATGGAAAACAGGATTTAAATATGTCATTAAGCAAATTGGTATTTGTGAACTTTGACGAACAGCACTGACTATTTCAAATACCTGATCAGTTGTCATCCCATTTTTAATAGCTCGAATATTAGCATCTTGAATCACTGGCCCTTCTGCAATTGGATCACTAAATGGTATTCCAATTTCAATCAATGAAGCTCCAGCTTTTTCTAATTCTAAAATATAAGCAATCGTACTTTCTTTATTAGGATCACCGGCAGTTAAAAAAGGAATAAATGCCGTTTTATTTTTAAACGCTTCTTGGATTCTATTCATGAAGATCAACCCCCCGATATCTGGCAATCGCTGCAACATCTTTGTCGCCACGACCTGATAAACAAATAATTACAACATCATCTTTACTCATCTGTGGTACAATTTTACGAGCATGTGCAATTGCATGAGCACTTTCAATTGCACAAATTATTCCTTCCGTTCGAGCTAAATATTCAAAAGCGTCAACGGCTTCATCATCAGTCACTGGTACATATTGAGCACGACCAATATCATGTAAATAGGCATGCTCCGGACCGATTCCTGGATAATCTAATCCCGCTGAAACCGAATAAACTGGTGCAATTTGTCCATATTCATCTTGGCAAAAATAAGACTTCATTCCATGGAAAACTCCTAGAGAACCAGTAGCGATCGTCGCAGCATTCAAGGCAGTATCCACTCCTTTACCAGCAGCTTCACAACCAATTAATGCAACTTCTGGATCATCAATGAAATGATAGAACATTCCCATTGCATTACTGCCACCACCAACACAGGCCATTACAGCCGTAGGCAATTTTCCTTCATACTCTAAAATCTGTTTGCGAGCTTCTTTAGAAATAACACTCTGAAAATCTCTGACGATCATTGGAAATGGATGGGGTCCCATAACTGACCCTAACACATAATGAGTATCGTCAATTCTTTTAGTCCATTCACGCATCGTTTCATTGACTGCGTCTTTTAAAGTCATGGTTCCTGTTGTAACACTATGAACCTTGGCTCCTAAAAGTTCCATTCGATACACATTCAAAGCCTGACGATCAGTATCTTCTTTTCCCATAAAAATTTCACACTCTAACCCCAGTAACGCGGCGGCTGTAGCAGTAGCTACACCATGTTGCCCGGCACCAGTTTCCGCAATAACTCGTGTTTTACCCATCTTTTTAGCCATTAAAACCTGACCTAAAACATTATTGATTTTATGGGAACCCGTATGATTTAAATCTTCACGTTTTAAATATACTTTTGCGCCATTTAAATCTTCAGTCATTTTTTTAGCATAATATAATAATGATGGCCTTCCGGCATATTCATTTAATAACTTTTGTAATTCCTGATTAAACTCCGGATCATTTTTATAAAACTCGTAAGCTTGTTCAACTTTATGAATTTCACTCATTAATGTTTCGGGAATATACTGTCCCCCATGTATTCCATATCTACCTGTTTCCATTTTTGACTCTCCTTACTACCTGTTCTATTTTATTTCGATCTTTACAGCCATCGGTTTCTACACCGCTGCTAAGATCGAGTCCATATGCTTTTATTTTTAAGGCTTGATCAAGATTATTTAAATTTAAGCCGCCGGCCAAGAAAAATGGCTTATCAATTTCTTTTATCAACGACCAGTTAAATGTCTGACCACTGCCACTAACAACATTATCTAAAAGATAATAATCTACGGGATAGTTAAGCTTTTTTAAGTCAATATTATTACTCATTTTAATTGCTTTGATGATTGGAAGTTGGATTCTTTTCTTTAGTTGTCGAATATAAGCAACATCTTCATTTCCATGAAGCTGAACCAGATCAATGATTTTATCATCAGCTAATTTTTCAATAATATCTAAATTACTATCAACAAAGACACCAACAGCTAAAATGTTAGGATCTAACTGCTGTTTTAATTGCTTCGCCAGCTGATAAGTAACCTGTCGTTTACTTTTGGCAAAGACAAAACCAATATAATCTGGCTGGTATGCATTAACATAATCTATGTCTTGATTTCGAAACAGACCACAGATTTTAATTTTCATTAGGTTCACGTAGACCTTGAAGGATTTCAAAGGTCTTCCGTTTATCATGAGAACGCATCAACGTTTCTCCAATCAAAACGGCATTAACGTTATTTTCTTCAAGTGCCCGGATATCATCATAAGTTTTAATACCACTTTCAGATACAAAAACAACATCTTCAGGCACCATGCTTCTAAGTTCAATACTATTTTTGAGATCTACTTCAAAATTTCTTAAATCACGATTATTAACCCCAATTATTTTAGCCCCAACTCGTAAGGCCTTTTTGACCTGCATAGAACTATGAGCCTCAACTAAACCACTCATTCCTAGACGTTCAGCTAGATTTAAACAACGCATCAATGTAATTTCATCTAAAACACTACAAATCAATAAGACCGCATCAGCGCCTAATAATTTAGCTTCATAAATCATATATTCATCAACAACAAAATCTTTTCGTAAAACCGGAATCTTAACAACTTTTTTAATTTCCGCTAAAAAGTCATCATCCCCCTGAAAGAAATCCGGTTCAGTTACCACTGAAATAGCAGCTGCTCCGATATCTTCATATTCTTTAGCAATTGTTTTATAATCAAAGTTTTGAGTAATAACTCCTTTAGAAGGCGAAGCACGCTTAACTTCCATAATATAAGATAATCCTGGTTTTCTTAGCGCCTTTTCAAAAGGATATTCTTTACTAATTGGCTTATCAAAAGCTAATTTAGCTAGCTTTTCAATTGAATTTCTTTTTTTGTTTTCTGCAACTCTCTCTAATGTTCTTTCAACAATGTCATCAATAATCATTTTCTAAACTCCTTCTACGCATTAGTTTCCTTAATGAACTCCTCCAGTTTAGATAAAGCTTTTCCAGAATCAATCAAATCAGCTGCCAATTCAATACCTTCTTGCATCGTCTTAGCTTTGCCACCAATATAAATAGCTGCACCGGCATTCAATAATACAGCATCTCTTTTTGGTCCTTTAACACCATTTAAAATATCACGAGTGATCTTGGCATTATAATCAGGACTACCTCCAACTAAATCAGCCTTGTTACACCGTTTAAAACCAAATTGTTCTGGAGTAATCGTGTAGCTGGTATAGCTGCCATCTTTGACCTCACAGACACTAGTTGGTGCTGATAAAGAAATTTCATCTAAACAGTCTTGTCCATAGACTACCATTGCTCTTTTTACTCCCAAATTTGATAAAACCTCAGCTAGTGGTTTTACCAGAGTTTCTTCATATACCCCCATCACCTGCATGCTGGCACCAGCAGGATTAGTCAAAGGACCCAGAATATTAAAGACTGTCCTAATTCCCAACTCTCTTCTAACTGGAGCGACATATTTCATCGCAATATGATAATTTTGAGCAAATAAGAAACAGATGTTAATCTTGTTTAATATTTTAGCACTTTTTTGAGGAGATACATCAATTTTTACACCTAAAGCTTCTAAAACATCAGCAGCTCCACATTTAGAACTAGCTGCCCGATTACCATGTTTAGCTACTTTTACACCACTGGCAGCAATAATTATTGATGATGTCGTCGAAATATTAAATGAATTAGCTCCATCACCACCAGTACCAACAATCTCCAATACTTCTTCATCATTTAATAATTTAATACAATGTTCCCGCATTCCAGCAGCACTACCCGTTATTTCATCAATAGTTTCTCCTTTAATACTTAAAGCGGTTAAATAACTGCTCATTTGAACATCACTGGCTTTTCCATCCATGATTTCATTCATACATGTTTTAGCTTCTTCTGCCGTTAAATCAATTTTCTTTGATAATTTCAATATCGCCTCTTTAATCATTTCTCGCTACCTCCAAAAAATTCTCTATTATCTGTTTTCCTTCTGGCGTTAATATCGATTCTGGGTGAAATTGTAATCCATAAACTGGATAATCTTTATGTTTAATTGCCATCACTTCTTGATCATCACTAATTGCTATTACTTTTAGCTTGGGTGCTAAACTTTCTTTAGCAACTGCCAATGAATGATATCTAGCTACCTGTAATGGTTTAGTCACATGGTTAAATATTGAATCATCTTCAGTAAAAACCAGCGAACTTTTGCCATGCATCAGCTTTTTAGCATAAGTAATCTGACTGCCAAAGGCTTCGCAAATAGCCTGATGTCCTAAACAAACACCCAAAATTGGTTTTTTTTGATAAAAATACTTAATAATTTCTTCAATATTTCCCGCTTCACCAGGTTTTCCAGGTCCCGGTGAAATAACAATTATTTCAGGATCTAGTGTTTCTATTTCCTTTATAGTCATTTCATCATTTCGAATCACTTTAATATCAGGATCAATTGAACCAATTAATTGATACAAGTTATAAGCAAAACTATCATAATTATCAATTAATAAAATCATCATTCGATCCCTCCATCTGCTTCTTTGATCGCATTTATTACAACTCGAGCTTTATTCAAACACTCCTGATACTCATTTTCAGCAATACTGTCATAAACAATTCCAGCACCGGAACAAGCATAAACCTGATCATCTTTTTTATACGCGATCCTAATCGCAATACAAGTATCTAAATTACCTGTAAAATCAATATATCCTATCGCCCCACCATAAATTCCCCGGCGACTTTGTTCTAATTCATCAATAATTTGACTAGCTTTGATTTTAGGAGCGCCTGATAAAGTTCCCGCTGGAAGTAAAGCATCAATAGCATCAATTGCATCTTTGTCATCTTTAATAATTCCCGTTACTGTAGAACCTAGGTGCATCACATGTGAAAACTTCAATACTTCTAAATATTTTTCTACTTTAACGCTATTAAATTTAGCAATTCTACCAATATCATTTCGACCTAGATCCACTAACATATTATGTTCTGCCAATTCTTTTTCATCAGCTAACAATTCCTCCATTAACATCTGATCCATATTTTCATCCTGACCCCGTGGTCGCGTTCCCGCTAAAGGATAAGTATATAAATTGTGATCTTCTAATTTAATCAAAGTTTCCGGCGAGGCACCGGCAATTTCTTGACTTTGACTAGAAAAGTAAAACATATATGGCGAAGGGTTCGTCGTTCTTAAAATTCGATAAGTATCAAATAAACTGCCTTGAGCTTTAGCCGCTAAACGATTGGCTAAAACTACTTGAAAAATATCCCCTTCTTTAATATGATCTTTTGCTTTTTCTACCATTGCACAATATTCTTTTTGGCTAAACAATGACTGAAAATCACTTTTTAATTCTAATACTGGTATTTTAGCTTTAGTACCCTTTTTTAGGATTTTTTCTAACCGTTCGATCCGTTTGGTTGCTTCAACATAACTCTCTTGTAAATCAGTCGTACTCGCATTAACAATCAAAATTATTTTTTGTCGATAGTTATCAAAACAAATGACTTGATCAAATAACATTAAATCAACATCATTAAAATCCTGATTATCTTCATGTAACTTTAATGTCGGTTCATTATATTTAAAATAATCATAAGCAAAATATCCAACTAAACCCCCAGTAAATGAGGGCAGTCCAGTAAGTTTAGGACTTCGATACTTCTGCAACAATTTTTTAATATAGGTTCCAGGATAATCAACTTTAAAGATTTGATCATCAACTTTCATCATATTATTTAAACAAGTAATTTCACTTGTTGGTTCAAAACCCATAAATGTATAGCGGCTCCATCGTTTAGTATCATCCACACTTTCTAACATGTAACAGTGATTACTGTAGTTTTTCAAAATTCGCATAACTTCAATTGGTGTAAATTGATCACCATAGATTTCTTTACTTACTGGTATTAAATCATAATTACCATTTTTTACTATCTCTTGAGCTTGTTCTAGTGTTGGATAATACATTTTTAATTTCCTCCTTAATAAACAAAAAACCGTCCCGACAGAAAATAATTCTGTCAAGGACGGATAAAATACACTTATTCCGCGGTGCCACCTTGCTTCACGATACACTCGTGCTCTTACTAGATGCTATCACATCTATGACTACTTACGTAAGTCTCACGTCAAAGAATACTCAGCTAATGCTTTTCACTTTGCCCTCCGTGGTCCATTTAATAGGCTGCGTTCTACCTGCTTCCACCATCCAGGCTCTCTGTAAGTGCACGATCTATTTTTATCTCCACTTCATCGGTTTGCTTGTTAATATCATATACTGATATATTTTTAGTGTCAATAAATTTTTAAATTTTTGATAAATGTTTTTAATCAAAAACATTTTTTATCACATATATAAAATTCAAAAAACAACGATAAATTCAACAAAAATTTTTTAAAAAATTTATGAAAGCCCTTTCATTTTTTGAACAATTGTGCTATTATAATGGTGAGGAAAGGATTAGACGAAAGGAGTTGAAAATATGAACGAGATGTATGTTATTTCAGTATTATTACTTTATACATTAATAGTTTTAATTGATGTACTACTTAGATCATATCAGCTACTTGGAATTGGTCTAGCAGATGATGATGAAAGTATTTTAAAAGCCAACCCAATTTTCGTCAACTACATTTCTAGTAAGATCGCTCCATTTAATCTTAGAATCAATATGAAAAAAGATTATCGGCTAAATATGAAACGTAGACCCCCAATTATATCAGTGGCTCACTGAGGTTGAGTCAAAACGGATCTAGATTAATTATTTAAATAAGTACTTTAAATTTAGTAATTGTGTAGTTTTAAAAATTTCTAATATAAAATGACAATAAACCATGTAGCATTAGTTACATGGTTTTATTATTTGATGAATTGATAAAACTTATCAACATCATAATTGACAATTAATTTTTTAGGAAAATTAATTTCCGTGATAATACTTTCGATTTGATCAAAATTCATGACATCAAAATGAATATGAGCATCACTACCGAAAATAACCGGTACTTGACAACGATGGCATAGTCTTAACATCTCAATTACATTTTCTCGAGAATGCAAACGTGAATTACTTCTTAAAGCATTATTATTAACTTCTAATAGAGTATGATAGTTCTTAGCAGCCAAAACTACTTTTTCATAATCTAAAGGACAATAACCATCGTCAGGATGAACAATGACACTAATATGGGGATTTTTGATGGTTTCAATAACTGCATGGGTGTTTTGTTCAATCGTTCCGGGTTGATAACAATGAAAATGAATTCCAGCCATACAATAATCAACATACTGATACAAATTTTCATCAATACTCAATTTACCATCATGATCTAAAATATTTATTTCAATTCCTAAAATAAGATCTAGACCATTAAAATTTCGTGGTACGACATGATAATTTTTAAAATAAATTGGATCACAAGTTCCCGGAATTCCAACATCATGTTCTACAATTCCTAATAGTTTCAACTCTTTATTTTTAGCTTCAGCTACTAATTCACTAATAGTCGAATAAGCATGCCCACTGGCAATAGTATGCGTATGTACATCTAATTCATATTTTTCCATTTTAGCCTCCGTTTTAAATAATCTAATTAAGATTAATTATATGCCAATCAGCTATTTTTGCAACCAAAAAAAGAGACTGAAATCTCTTTAAAATACTGTAAAAATAATTAGACTGAATAACGCAATTGATGCTGCAGGTGCATCGACATGACTGTCTAATTCAGTATTAAAATAAGTATTAAAAATAATGAAAAATAATTGTGCTAAAACCCCAAAAATAGCACTGATCAATAATGAACCGGTAGCCATCATCGCATATCCCGCTATTAATGTCGTATGATGAGTAGCCGGAAAATCCGGAGTAGCGAAAACAAAAATCAAACTTAAGGCACTTAAAGAAAATCCGATGCTGGAAACATTAGTATCAGCAACAAAATACGCTGTAACTAACGATAGTGCCAAAGCAAAGATTATTTGAAATCCCCAAAAATTGAGCTGATCAAGTTTGAAAAGTGACTCTTCTGGATGATGGATATATTTCTTGGTCCCAAATAAGACCCGAATCAAAACGTTGACTGAAAGTACCACTAAAGCTCCAATATCAATTGGAAACTGCCAGGCTGTAAACAAAGAAAACAACCCATATCCTAACAAGCCAAAAATACCACCAATAATTAAAACTAGCCAATCACCAGTAAAATATAAAGATCGATTCCCATTAGCACCATTAATATCATGATGACGAATATTAGCTGCAAAAGCCAATCCTGCTATGGCCCCATTGAAACAAACACAAGGCATAAATAATAAATTTAATACCTGATTTGTCAAAACAACAGTATTAGCTCCTGAAGCATCTAAGATAATAACGATCAATCCAACCAACCCAGTAATTACAAATGAAGCTGTCCCACCTATCATTGTACCTAGAATTCCCGATATAAAAGCAAGCAAATAATTGGTCATCTCGTCTCTCCTTCTCCATTTTTATTTGGCTTTTAATATCTTTATTATAACATTGATTTTTTGTGATTAATAGACAAAAAATACGATAAAATCACATAAAATCAGGATATTATTCCTGATTTTACTCTTCGAGACTAATAAATTCCAAATTGGGATCTTTATGATTAAGCCGATAACTAATTTGAATAAAGGCTAAAACGATAAACGCTAAACCAACCACTAAATCTTCAATAATTATAATTGCAATATTACCATGGATAATAAATCCTGGTGTTATCATGATTGCTTCAAACAAACTAGATAACGATGCAATCTGCATAATTTGAAAGCTCAAGCTAAAAAACTCCGCTAAAATTAATGCTATTACGCTCCAAAAACCACAGATTCCTAATCCGGTTTTTGAAAGTCGTTTAGATACAATTTGATAACCTTTCAAAGCTAAAAATGCCATTAAATAACCACTCAAACGACCCAGAACTGTATATTGATAAGCTACGACCCAAACTACTGCTCCTAACAAGGATCCAATCATAGCTCCTAAAAAACCATAATAATATTTTTCATGAAAACTATCTTCATTACCACGTAATTGACTATAACATTCATGACAAATATTAATAATCTTGCCATGATAGCGATAAAAGCTGGTTTCCCGTTGTAGATGACAATGACTGCAACCTGGTAAATAGTGGATTTTACGTATCGTTAACGTTAAATTTTTTAATAATTGGTAAACCTGATTAAAATCATGACCAGATAAAGTAACTTTAATCCGTCCATTACTATAATTAATAGCTTTGACACAGGTAATCTTATTTTCCAGCAATGAAAAATACTCATCAATTTTAATTCGATCATTACCAACCGCACTAACAGTAACCGATATATTTTCATTTAAAACTTTAATGACTACTGGATAATCATTAAATAAACCAAAGATATAATTATCAATATGCTTTAAATGATTACAAATGGCAAATTCGCCAATATCATCATTAATCTGATGATCATTGATTTTACAGGTACTTGATTGATGATCATCTAACTCTAGTAAAAAGCGATTATTAATCATTAATAAATATGGAAATATCCAAAAAAAGCCAATAAACATTGTCACAACACCTAAAATTACCCAGCCTAGAACACTTAACTTTAAAGTAAGTCTTTTTATCATTCTTTTAGCTGTCATCAATTCACAACTAGTTGTAAAAGCCGTTAAGATTGACATTTCTGGATGATTAGCCAACAGATAAAGTGCCGGCATAAATTTTAAATAAATCAAAACTCCCGGGATGATAAATAAAAACAGCCCTAAAAAACAAGCCAGCATGACAAGCCAAAAAGCAATTCCATGATAAAAATATGTTGTTAAATCTGCTTTCAATAATTTAAGACTAGCTTGTTTATTTACTATCAGTTCCCTTAGATAACAATATAACTGCATCGAAAAACCACCAACAAAAAGATAAGCAACTAAAATTATCGCCACAGCTATAAAATCAATAATTCCAACCAGCGAAGAAGTTTTTAAACTTAAAAGCCAGTAAAAAAACAGCATTAACGATACAATTAAACAGAAACTGACACCAAAAATTGCTAAACAAGCTTTCCAAATAGCCAATCGTTGTTCACCAGCCATTTTCCAGGCCCATTTCTTTAATACTTTGCTATCCATAATTACACCTTACTTCCGATGATTCTATTATACCTTAATCCAATTAACTATTCATTACTTTTTAACTGCCGTTTTACCCTAATTATTTCAATCAATACCATAATAACAATTGGTACAATAAAAACTCCCACAACGCCAAATAATTCAATTCCTAAATACATTCCAATCAATGATACAACTGGATTTAATCCTAGTTTACGAGCCATCAATCGTGGTTCTAAAATATTTTTAGTAATAATAACTAGTAAGTAAATAAACAGTAATCCTAATGCTAATGGAATCTTATTGGTAATGGCATTAATTATGATCCAGGGAACCATGATCATATCAATTCCTAAGATGGGAAAAAAATCAAAAACTGCAATTATACAGGCTAACATCATAGCTTGATCTAATCCAATAAGCAAAAAACCACAATACAGTTCCCCAAAAGTAACTATCATTAAAATAAAATATGTTTTAAACATATTGCTTAAAACCTCTTTAACGGTGGCAATTACTAACGAAACTAATTCAAAACGATTGATGAACTTAGTTTCCAGATACTGATAATCAAGCAAAATAAATAATGAAGTAATAATTACAAACATTAAATCAAACATAAAGCTAGGTATTTTAATAATAAAATTAATGACCCAGTGGATAAAATTAGAAGAAATAGTTTCTACAACACTAATTGAACTGCTGTAGATAATATCTAAATATTTGCTTAAATCAATAATATAATGATTAGTGCTCAATAAATAATATAAATTTTGCAAGTATCCCGGCATTAATTCTAAAATCTGATAAATTTGAATAACACAAAAGATAATTAATCCGATCATTATTAAAATAAGAATTAAATAATTTAAGACGATGACTATTTTTTTTATAAATTGGTGATTGATTTTTAAAAATTCAATTTCACGATTTAATAACGGCTGAAAAACAGCAACTAATAAACAACTAAAAAAAAGTGGTAATAACCAGTTAACTAATGCCCATACAACAGCTATGATAATTATAACTATCAATAAATAATATATATATTTAAGCAACTTATCAATCACACTATCACCATTAAATTATATGAATTAAAAGAATTCCTATGCCACCTTTAATTTACAACACTATGATGAACAACATATGAGCTGTTATCAATTCCTTTAAACTGATAACCCTTATTTTGATAATACTGAATTACTTGGCCTAAAGCCTTCAAGGTGTTTTCTTTACCATTAGCATCATGAAACAATAAAATAATATTATTATCATTACTGGCCGTCGCATTTTTAACTAACTGTTTAACTGACAGTTCCCCAGAACCATCTTCACTATCTTCATTCCAATCATAATATTGATAACCACGATTTAAAACTTCTTTAGTTAATTTAGTCATGATTTTATAACAATATTTTTTCGACACCTGATTACTGCTGCCACCTGGAAAACGTAAATATTTAGGAATGATTCCAATTTGACTATAGACCAGATCTTCAATTCGTTTTAAATCTGCAAAGTATGCGGAAGTAGAGTTATATATCTGATCATATTCATGAATATAACTGTGTAAACCAATTGTATGCCCGGCATCATATGCTTCCTTGATCAAATAATAATATTCTTCATTTGTCCCAGTTACAAAAAAAGTTGCTTTAGCTCCATAAACATCTAATATTTCCAGTACTTTGGAAGTATTTACTGAAGGACCATCGTCAAATGTTAGATAAACAACCTTTTCATCACTTTGAACATAACTGCCAATCATCGTATCAGCCACGACAGAAACAATACAAGTTTCTTTAGTTATATTATTAGAACGATCTTTAGCATAATAAGTTACTTGATAATCACCAATCTTACTAACATCTAAATTAGAACTGTCAATCGTTAATACAGGATTGTCATCTTGATTATCACTAACACTAACACTTGACAACAAATCAATATCACTATCTTTTAAAACCGATAAATTTCTAATACCATTAATTATTGGTGCCTCATTATCTTCAGGCAAAACATGGACAACACTTTGTTTAGTAGTGCATTTATTCTCACGACAAATTTCTAATTCAACTGGATAATCACCAACTTGATCAAATTGATAATCTTCTTTAAAACGAACTTTAGTTCTTTGTTTATTATAATAATTTTTGATTAGATCACTGGCATCAATTGCCATATTTAAATCTATTGTCAATTCCTGAACTTCTAAATCAATATCCAAAGTATCTTGCAGTTTTATTGTGATTGTCGTTTCAATATTATTATAACGATATGTTAGTGGATAAGTACCAGGTTGACTAAAATCAATTTTACTTGTATCAACATTAACATCTTCAATCGAACCACCAATTACAGCCTTGATGTTTTGATAGGGATCAAACTTTTCGGAAATTTCTACCACCAGATAATAACTTGATAAAATAATTGGGTTAGTGGGAAAAATTTGTAAGATCAAAATAGAAACTAATAATACCAGGATAATTATCCATAAATATAAATGTTTCAACTTCATCCCCTCATCAAAACATATTCATCATCATCAAAAAAAGAACGTAATTAAGCAAAAGAAAAGCAGTGATTGCTCACTGCTTTTACTCATCTTCTAATTGTTTTAATTCTTTTTCACCAGTAATATATTTTAATATTTCAACAGCTGCTTCTTGAGGTCCACGGTGTTCATAACCTTTAATACCAAGTCTAGTTCTTAATTGACCAACTTTAATTCCTTGTTTAAACATCCGGTTGAAATAATTAACTAATAAAATTTCTGTTTGTTCTTGACGTTGTACTGGTCCAAATGGATTGGCAAAGAAACTTCCAACTAATCCATATTCAGTTGTTGTTCCTTTTGACATTCGATTACCCGCTCTAAATACTTCTAAAGCACTATCAACGTTATCAAAGAAGTGTAAAGCATCTCCACCTTCTTCATAGTTATTAGCATATAAGAACATATCAACATCATGAGGTGCTACAACATCTTTATAGTCCGTAATTGGAATTACGATTCGAGCATTAACTTTATCAGGATTCATGAAAACTGAACGGTCTAATTCTTTGAAACTATAACCAGCATCTAAGTCGTCTAAACGAACAAAAGCCCCGATTTCAGTTCCTGATGTTTTGATTGTACCATTATCATCTAAATATAAAACACCCATATCATCATAGACAGTAACTAAATCACGAATATATGCGGCACCAAATACTTTGATTTGTTCAATTGTTTCTGATTTACCAGCACCACTGTCACCCATAACAACAATATTTTTAACTTCACCTGAGTGTAAAGTAATTTGAACCATTGCACCATGAACTGGTAATTGACGTTGATTGATTTTACGAACATTGTGTAATGTTAACATCATTTTTTTCATGTATCCAAAATAATCAAAGTCATCATTAGCTGAAAGTAAAGCTACCATCATATCATTTTCATCATCTTGATAGAATGATTGATTCTTTTCACCATCTTCATAACCATAGACATAAATAATATCTGGTTTACGATTACGGAATTCTTCTTCACTAGCTAATTCAAATAAGTTACATAATGCAACCCCTTGAGCCATGAAAGCCACATTAAAATAAACAAATGCTAATAAGTTTCCTACTTTTGCAGGATAACAGAACCATTGTTCTGAATCAAATTTTAAATCCTCAATTGGATTATGTTTTATTTCTGGGAATATACCATCACGTTTATTACGTTTTGAATAAGTAATAAATGGTGGATGGATAATAACAGTTTCAATAAATGGAATATCGTCTAAATTACGATATTCATAAGGTAAAAATGAACGCATATTAGTTACTCTTAAACCAGCATTAACACCGGCTGTAATTTGTCGATAAACATGATGACGATAACCTAATGCAGTTTCTTCAATAGTACGATAAACAGATAGTACCAATTCTTCAAACTTAGCTTGCGCATCAGCAAATTGAACATTTTGATAACCGCGACTAGTAGTTTCATTGTAAACTACGCTATAACGTTGTAATTTACGCCAAAACAAATATACTTCTTCAATAACCTTAACAAATTCATCACGATCTCTAAAATATCCGACAAAATGTGGATATGAAGCTTCAACTTCTTCAATCGGCATTACTAACAATAATTTAAAAATAGTTCTTAAGTCTTTAACGATATCAACTGTTTCAGTCTTAACTTCTTTTAAATAAGTATAAATCGTATTTTCTTTTCTTTTACACTCATTAACAAAACCACGTAATACTCTTGCAAAAGATTCACTTTCAATCAATTGACAACGTGATTGACAGTATTCTTCAGAAAAGTTCAAAATCGCATTACCACGAACAATTTTAAATTTATATGACATCTTATCACCCTTTCTTTATCAATAAGTATATCCCCCACTTATTGATTTGTGTCATTTTACCATAAAAATGATATTGTATACAACCTTTATTTCTAAAAAAATTAACTTTTTATCGTAAAAATAAAGAATAGCTATTCTTTATATAATATAGCTATCCCTTAATTCAACACTATAAAATTTACTTTGTATTTATCTACCTTTTTTATTTCCGGTCATTATTTTTTAGATAACAAACGCCGTTTCCGGTAAATAAAGAAATATGTAACAGTAAACATTGATAAGAAACATAATAAGCCTAAATTTGTATCATCACCAGTTTTAACAGACTGTGCATCTTGAGAAGTTTTTAATTCATAATTATCTTGATCATTAGAAATAGCTGGTGATTGAGCAACTAAATTTTCGTTATCGTTATCATTATAATTATTATTTTCATTATCATTGTTTTCGTTATCATTGTTATAATCGCTATTTAAGTTATTATGAAAATTCTCATTAATAATTTCGTTATTTTCAAAAGATACTGAATGAATATTATCAGAATCCGTTTTAACACCATAATCATCATCTGATAAATCAATAACAAGCTCTTGATTAGTATCTAAACTTCCATCAGTTTCAACATATTTATAACCATCACGAGATGATATCATCACCTTAATTTGAGAATCATCTGAAGCAGAAATTAGTTTAATACTTTGATTATCATTATCAAAAGCAATATTTATATTTCCATCAGATTGGATAAATACACCCCGATCTTTATACAAATTGATAAGTTCATTTTCACCTTGCAATAAAAATGTTTTCCCACTTGTATTCATACCAAAACGGAATCCTAATTTATCATTATCGAAATCTGAATAAATTGGATTGCATTCAATATTTTCATCATATAATCCTAATTTACTACCGTTTAAATTGCTTGCCTCAAAAAGAATATTGTTTGTTTCTGCATCATTAATAGATATACCTTTTCCAGAAAATAAAATCTGAGAAATACTATCAGTATCTAACTGAAATTCTTCTTCAAAGAAAGAATCATCAAGCAAACTTAAATCATAAAAATTAATTGATTTTAAAAGTCCTCCCCACATATCTCTTTCGGTCCATGCGGTACTTTCATATCCATTACCATAATTCATTACAAATCTGTAACGATCATTATTTAAATCAATTTCCAACCCTGGTGTTTCATCATTATATAGCGATGAAGCACCTTCAAGATTATTTTCTATCTTAGGTGTATTTGGATCATAGCAATATACAAAATATGTATCTGTTTCAAGATAATGTTCTGGTTTTTTGCTTGTTTCAATGACTACAGCATGATTCATCAAACCTTCGCTTGTATCAGTACTAAAAGTAACTAGAATCGGATTTCTTTCCTTAGAATTATATAAATAATCCAAAAGTTGTCCAAATGTATTGCCATCTTTGTAAACTTCAGCTTGTGATAATTTAGAAGAATGCTGTAATGCTTGCACCTTATCTATCAAATTTACAACTTCGGTATTTCCATTCAAGGTATAGATATAACCAGGATAATTTTTTGAATCAAAATAAATTGTATCTTCATAACCAAAATCATTGAGATTATCTCCAATTCTGTCAAAATATCTGTTTAGATCAACATCACCGTTATATTGAGCAACTGCTAATGCAGACAATCCAAAGCATCTACCACCATGGTCATTTAACAATGTCTGAAAATAATCTTTAGCATTTGAAATTAAATCAGGATTACTCCAATTTTTAAATGGAGCAAGTAATGCACTATTAAGTAAGTCAAATCCTTCATCAGCAGAAGTTTGTGTACCAAATCCAAGTCTTGTATTTATTATTCTCTAGCCATCTTCTTGGGCAATAAATCCTTCTGTTTCTTCCTCTTCACCGATTAATTTAAATCTAATACCATTTTCTTTGGCAAATGTTTGTGCCGTTGAATTTTCGTATCCATAAATTATTAGTGAACTGTTAACAGGATATCTGCTTGTATCGCCGAATATATCATAAAATTTTGCATTTAGATTGAAAATTGTTAATGATTTTAGATTTGGTGTATTTTGAAAAATACTATTATTTATATAATCAACAGATTCTGGAATTACCATTTTTTCCAAACTTGTGCACCCCTCAAATGCACGAGGTGATATATTAATTACTGTACTTATATCCAAAGTAGTCAGACTAGTACAATTCATAAAAGCTGATTCACCTATATAATTTACCTTTGAACTTAAATTAACATTTTCTAGACTAGTACAGCCATAAAGATCATAATCTTTTATTGATGTATAACTTTCAGGCAAGGTTACACTTTTCAAATCAGCGCATGAACGAAAAGCTCCACCAGTATAATTTGTTACTGTATCAGGAATCACTGCCTCTACTATACCTGATTCTGAAAATGAACCAGACATATTTTTACTGAATCAGGAATATTAACATATTTTAAGTTACTCATTTGACGAAATGCAGAGGCAATTGTAACTGTGCCATCTGGTATATCCAAATATTCAGGTCCAGGGTTAAAAGCAAAAGCATCGTTATTGAATACTTCTATAGAGTCAGACATGTTAATTTCGGTAATTTCATTATTTGAAAATCCATCTACTATTTTTACATTTTTTGGAAGTGTAACAGATGTAATATCATTATTAGCAAAACAATCAGGGGTAAGTTCAGTTATTTGCGTATCTGATAAATCTAAACTTCCTCTTATCAAACTTCCAAAAAATGCACGTTGACCAATATATTTCAATGTACTTGGAAACTTGTAATTTTCTAAATTAAATCCACATCCTTCAAATGCAGATTCTTCTACGTATTCAAGATTTTTTGGAATATTACACTCTTTTACATTTTGGTCAAATAAAAAAGCTTTATATCCTATTTCCGTAACAGTATCTGGAATATGAATATATTCCAACATTGAAAATCTATAATCATGATTCATAAAGACTCCTGTTCCTATCTTAGTTATAATCAGACCATCGATAGTATCAGGAATAATTAGTTCATTCCCGCCTTTATTAATTTCAACATCAACAATAGTACCAGTTACGCCATCTTCATTGGCTTCTACTTCATACGTAAGATCAATAGGAATTCTTTCGTCTGAGTCCGCATAAACTGTTGAATTAAAACATGCGACTACGACCATCAAGATTAGAACAATAGTAAATAACTTTTTTTAAAATTCTCATTTAATTATAATTCACCTATTCTTTCTCGTCATAATTATACTATTAAAATTATGGTGAATAAAGGAAATTACGTTAAAAATATGCGTTTTATTTCACAAATTTTACTTTTAAACATTAAAATACAAGCACTATATTTCACATTAGATGCTGACTATTTAATCTATAGATAGTAAATACTAAGAAGCATAATAATATTATCAACCAACATTCAAACCACTTTTGGCTTTCTATAAATTAAAAAGCAGAGGATTTTTTTAAAATTCTCCGCTTTTATATTATCACTACATATTGTCATTAAATCTATCAGACCTTTATTAATTTAAAAGAAAGGAACCGTAAAGAAAACTTTACCAACGACATCCTCATCAAAATCAAAATATCCTAGTCGTCTGGAATCTAGACTATTATTACGATTATCACCCATAACAAAGATTTTTCCTTCAGGAATATCTATCGACATATCTTCATTATTGATCATCGTTCCATTGATATAATCCTCTTCCAGCAGCTCACCATTTAAATAAACATGATTATCTTTAATTTCTAAATGATCACCACCAACAGCAATAACTCGCTTAATAATATATGTTTCATTTTGGTCGGCATCCTTATAGTCCACTACTACGATATCATCACGCTTTGGTTCACCATGTTTATAAAAAACTTTATCGACAAGAACAATATTACCCTCATGAAACGTTGGTAACATTGATGTTCCATAAACTCTAGATATTTGAACAAAATACAATACGCCATATGTAACTATCAATGTAATTACAATAACTCTTAAGTATTCTAATAAAACCTGTTTCTTACTTTTAGTTGATTCTTCCATATTATCACCTGATGACATTATATCATTATTTTTTATTCATTCAAGTGACTGCGTAACTTTGCGATAATTTTCTTTTCTAATCTTGATACTTGTACTTGCGAGATATTTAAGCGTCTAGCGACTCGCTCTTGATTAAAATCTAAATGATAACGCATATAAAGAATCAATTTTTCTTTTTCATCAAGTTTTTCAATTTCCATTTCCAATGCAATTTTTTCAAACCACATTTTATTATGCTTATTTTCAATTCGTTCTTCCATCGAAATCGAAGAACCATCTTTTTCATAAATTGGTTCACTTAATGAAGTTGGATAATATGAAGAATCAATTGCTTCAACAATATCTTGCTGATCAACTTGAAGATAATTAGCCAATTGCTCAATCGTTGGATCATGACCACTTTGATTAGCTAAAACTTCACGAGCTTTATTAACTTTTAAATTCAACTCCTTTAATGAGCGACTAACCTTAATCGTTCCATCATCTCGAAAATAACGTTTTATCTCACCCATGATAATCGGTACTGCATAAGTTGAAAACTGGACCCCATAATTCACATCAAAATTATTGATTGCCTTCATCAAACCAATACAGCCAATTTGAAATAGATCTTCTTTATCATAATAATTATTTTTAAAGCGATGAACAATCGACCAGACCAAACCTAAATTTTGATTTACTACTAATTCTTTAGCACTTTCATCCCCTTCATGTGCTTTTTGAATTAATTCAATTGTTTTATTCACTTTGATAGTCGTTTTCTTTCAATTGCTTAATAATAGTTAGTTTTGTTCCTAAATCCAAAGTTGAATGAATTTCCAGACGATCACATAAAGCTTCAATGATCGTCAACCCCATTCCAGCGTGCTCCAGTTCTTTTAATGATGAATACATTGGCTGTTTAGCAGCTTCAATATCATCAATTCCCTTACCATAATCCTGAATAATGATTTTAATTTTACGCTTTTGTTCAATCGTTACTTTGATTACTACATTGCAGTTTGGATTATTTTGATAACCATGAATAATGGCATTGCTTACCCCTTCACTGACTATGGTTTTAATTTCGACTAATTCATCAATTGTCGGATTCAAGGCTGTAACAAATGAGGCAACACTCGTTCTAGCGAATGGCTCATTTTCAATCTTGGCACTAAAACTAAGTTCCATTTGATTCATTATTTTTTTACCCCCTCTACATATTCCATCAATTCAAACATCCCAGATAACTCAAATACTTTATAACTTGTCTTTGACAAGTTGGTTAAATATAATTTTCTTCCCTCTAAAGAAAGTTGATTATAACGTCCTAATACCAAACCGATTCCGGAACTATCAATAAAACTAGTATGTAAAAAATCAAAATACACCGGATTACTACTTTTATCTAAAATACTATTTAATAAACTTCGGTATTTACTAATATAACTACAGCTTAATTCACCATAGAAATAAACAATAATTTTATCATCAGTAACTTGATACTCAATTTTATTTTCCATCTTCTCATCTCCTCGAACCTATCTTACAACTTTTAAAAAAACGAATAAATGCTTTCGACAAAAGTAGAACTTGCCTGACAAAAAAAGTCCTATGTATTTTTATCAAACTAGGACATATTATGTAATGAGGCGATATTATGATGAAAAAACTCTTAATTATCATTTTAATCTTTTGCATCTTACCAATAAAAAATATCAATGCCATCGATAATGACTTAACTCCTAATGGTCAAGGAGCTATTTTGATTGAGACCAATTCCCGTCAGATTCTTTATGAAAAAAATGCTGAAGAGAAACTGTTTCCAGCTTCAACCACAAAAATAATGACCATGATTTTAATGTTTGAAGCCATCAATGATCAAAAAATATCCTTTGACGATCAAATCACCACTTCCAAATATGCTGCCAGTATGGGTGGCAGTCAGGTATATCTAGAAGTTGGTGAAAAAATGTCCCTTAAAGATATGTTCAAATCGATTGCAATTGCCAGTGCTAACGATGCCAGTGTTGCTGTCGGTGAATATATTGGGGGCAGTATTGAAAAATTTGTCGCTATGATGAATGAAAAAGCTAAAGAATTAGGTCTTAAAAATACTAATTTTAAAAACGCTACCGGTCTTCATGATCCTGATCACTATACCTGTGCTTATGATTTAGCAATGATGGCAGCTTATTTAATTGAAATTGGTGGTAATGATTTACTGGAAGTCACTTCACTTTATGATAGTTATATTCGTGAAGACAGTAAACAAAGTTTCTGGCTGGTTAATACTAATAAACTACTAAAACAATATGATGGTGTTGATGGATTGAAAACTGGCTATACTAAAGAAGCTGGCTATTGTTTAGTAACGACAGCCAAACGTGATGATCAGCGTATTATTGGGGTTTTAATGAACGAAGCAGCTCCTAAAACTAGAAATGAAGAAATGTGTACCATGTTGGACTATGGCTTTAATAATTATCAGCAAGTTACTCTTTATCCAAAAGATACGACGATTGAAAACTATCTAGTTGATAAAATGGATAATATCACATTAGATGTTCGCTGTAATAAAGATATTGTGTATACCAAAGCTAAAAACAGTGAAAGTAAGATTGATACTAAAATCACCTATAATACTAATTTACTGCCAATAAAAAAAGGGGATACTGTTGGTACCCTCGAAGTTATAATCGATGGCAATTCATCTATATCCTATCCTCTTTATACTAACAACAGTGCTTCTAAACCATCGTTTTTTACCAAAGCTATCAAAACTCTAAAATTTCTTTTTTAAATTATGATAAAATACGATTTAGTAACTTCTAGTTAAAATCGTATTTTTTGCATAAAAAACACCAGAAAATTCCGGTGTAAGCAACAATTTAGTAACTTTTAAATACCATCAGCTGTTTCAAATTAGCATAAACTTTTGGAATTTTAATTTCCTGATATATTTGCTGGTCCAAACAACTTTCATCATCATCCATATAAACACTAAAACAGCGCTTAATGATTTGCCCCTTTATAACAATATGATTGAATTTTGAAGTCACATCAGTAATACTCCTGACTTGATAATCATAATAATTATGTTCGTCACAATCAAATAAATTTAAATATTGCCCCAAATTTTTAAGTAAACTATCTTTATGACGATAAATAACTTTATTATTGCCAATTTTTATAAATGATGATTGCATCATTGAATACTGATAAACAGCTTTCATTAATAAAACCAACAGTAACAACAATAAAATAAACAACCAATACTTTTTAATAACCAAAGCTGCCACTACTGTCACCAAAACAAGAATTATTAATTTAGGTAAAATAAAATACTCCACAAAAAGTTTCCCAGAAAAATTTCTCCCTTTCATGACCTTCATCCTTTCTACTACTTATCTTACCCAAATATCACAATAAAACTAGTAGAAACAAGTAAAAAAGATGTTAAGAATTATTAAGAATATTAATTATTCTTAAGTCTTTCAAAATCTTTTGGTAAAGGAGCCGTAATTTGTAACTGCTTATTTAAAATTGGATGTTTAAAAACTAATTTATAGCCATGTAAAGCAGTTCGGTTGATTAATTTACTGGCTTTTCCATATAATCGATCACCAATTAATGGATGTGAGATTGCCTGTAAATGAACTCGAATTTGATGTTTGCGTCCTGTTTCTAATTGACATTCGATCAAAGTATAATTTCCAGCCAGATTTTTTTCTAATACCTTAACATGAGTAATAGCCTGTTTACCTGATGTACTAATGCGCATTTTATTAGTGTGACGATCACGACCAATTGGTAAATTAATATCAATATCATGATCAATAATTCCTTGGCACAAAGCCAAATAATAGCGGGCTATTTCTTTTTTTGATAGCATCGAATCTAATAGTGGCTGCAAAAAAGCGCATTTACAAAATAAAACCAAACCGGTCGTATCTTTGTCTAACCGATGGATCGGTCTTATGGGATAATATTGATCAGTTTCTAAATAATAATTAGCCACATAATTACATAAAGTATTTGATCCAGTTTTATCTTCAGGATAAATAATGACATGGCAAGGTTTATTAACGACTAAAAGAAAATCGTCTTCATAAACGATATCTAACGAAAAAGGCTGTGGGGTAAAATCTAATCCTGTTTCAAAAGCCGATATTTTAAGCCAATCACCCTGTTTGACTATGGTATTCATTGGCACATACTGATTATTTAAAAAATATTGTTTATATTGTTTCAATAAATGAATAGCCTTTTTTGATAAACAAAAATAATGAAAGATTTCTTCTAAGGTCATCGAAGCAAAATTTTCATCAATTTTAAGCATTAGATAATTACCTTTAATTAAATACTCCATCTTATCCTCCATTTCTTGGTTATTATAACAATATTTTAACAAAACACCAAGTGATGTTTATTGAAAGCCAGATAGCCGACATGATATAATCATAAAAAGGAGGCGATATGATGAAATGTCCTGTTTGTAAAGACGTAACTTTATTGATGGCCGAAAAACATGGAGTCGAAATTGATTATTGTCCTGAATGTCGCGGAATCTGGTTAGATCGTGGTGAATTAGAAAAAATTATTGAACGTTCTGGTGGTAAAGACCGTGACTATAAAACTACTGATAGTAAAAAGAAAAAACGAAAAGGCTTTAATCTTACCGATATCTTAGAAATATTTGAAGGTGAATAATAATACTTAAAAAGCAGTCAACCGACTGCTTTTAACTATTTTTACTCGTAATTTCTAAACCAACTTGTACTACTTGTACCTGATCAAATAAACTAACTTCAATAAAAGCAACTCGTTTATGACGATCAATCTTGCGAATCTTGTTCTCATAACCAACTAGTGGTCCTTTGACAATCAGCAAACGATTATCAATAATATGCCCTTGGGACATTTTGACCACATGTTCCTTTCTTCCAAATTCCATCAAAAACCTGGCTTCATCTTTGATGATAGGACAGATGTACTCACCATCATTACCTAATACTTTCGTCAAATCTGGAATTAGTTTTAATTTATTAAACAAGTTTTCAATCTGATCAGTAACCATAAACAAATATCCTTTAAACAGAATTTCTTCAGATTCCTGCCAACTTCCTTGTTTTTTTCGTAATCGGATACAACGAGGAATAAAACACTCCTGCAGGACATCACTAGATATCATCCGCTGACAAGTGTTTTTAATTTCCTCCTCTTTCCCGCTACGAACCTGAATTACATACCAGTTTTCACACATAGTTATTCCTCCATTTGAGCAGGCACAATTAGTCAGCAATCAATGCCGACTAACGCTTTATTATGACAAATTATCTTTAATAATGTGACCTAGCGACAATTATTTCTAATAATTATTTTTTTATTTTTTATTTAAGCTTTAACTAAATTATCATTGTTGATAGATGCAGCCTCATCATTACTACTGTTGAGTGCTGGGGTAGTACGTCTTTTAAAACCAGTACCCTGATATTGATAAGTTGGTACCATTTCTTTAACTAACAGACGTATATCATCAACTTCATCATATGCTGCTTCTTTTAACTCTTTTAACTGTTCAAAAAAGATCTCTTCATTTAATTCAATTGGTTTTCCAATATGAATCATATGATTTGGCGTATCTTGTAAGCCTTCTTCTTCCATCAACAGTTCTTCATATAATTTTTCTCCCGGTCTTAATCCCGTATAAACAATCTTGATATCCACATCTGGTTCATAACCTGATAATTTGATCAAGTTTCGAGCCATATCCGCTATCTTGACTGGTTCTCCCATATCTAATACAAAGATTTCGCCACCTTTAGCATAAGCTCCGGCCTGTAACACTAAAGAGACAGCCTCAGGTATCGTCATAAAATATCTGATGATATCAGGATGGGTTACCGTTACTGGTCCCCCTTCTTTGATCTGTTTTTTAAATAATGGAATAACTGAACCATTTGATCCTAAAACATTACCAAATCTGACGGCTACATATTCGGTTTTAGATCGTTTATTGTAAGTTTGGACGATCATTTCACACAACCGTTTGGTTGCTCCCATGATATTAGTTGGATTAACGGCTTTATCGGTTGAAATTAAGATAAACCGTTTAGTTTGATACTTATCAGCAGCTTTGACTACATTCAATGTTCCAAAGACATTGTTTTTAACCGCTTCATTAGGGCTGTCTTCCATCAATGGGACATGTTTATGAGCTGCGGCATGATAGACGATATCGGGACGATAGGTTTCGAATAACTTATCGACTTTAACCGAATTTCTAACCGAAGCTATCATCGTTTCTAAGTGCAAATCAGGAAAATTATGCTTTAATTCCAGTTGAATATCATAAGCATTATTTTCATAGATATCGACGATAATCAGCATTTTTGGTTTATTGGCGGCAATTTGACGACATAACTCGCTACCAATCGAACCACCGCCACCAGTCACCATGACGACCTGATTAGTAACATAACCCATGATATCATCAAGATTAACTTTGATTGGTTCGCGACCAAGTAAATCCTGAACTTCAACATCTTTAAAGTCACTGATATGAATATCGTCATTAATGAACTGATAAATTCCTGGTAACCTTTTGATCTTACATTTAGTTTCTTTACAGATATTTAAAATATCCGCTAATTCTTTTTTACTAGCTGAAGGCATAGCAACTAAAATTTCTTGAACGCCATAGCGCTCAACTGCTTCAATGATTTTATTACGACCACCAAAAATTTCTACACCATGGATCTGACGGCGCCATTTGGTTGGTTCATCATCAATGAAACAAACTACTTCTTTATAAATATGATCAGAGTTATTGATTTCTCTAAGAACTTTTTCACCGGCCACACCCGCTCCAATAATCAAAACTTTTTCTAAAGGGCGTCGCTCTTTTTCAACATGAATATGGGTCTTATACATTCTGGCAAAACGATAAAAGAAACGAACACCACCAACCATCAATACTAGTAATAAGAAAAAAATGATATAGCAGCTTTTAGGCATTCCATTACCGGTAATCTCACAGATAATCATATTAATAATGCTATTAGTTAAAGCTGCGATAATAATATTTTTTAACTCAGTAATAGAGGCAAATTGCCATAAGCTGTGATATAAACGAAAACAAACAAAAACTGTTAAATCAATTAAAATTAAAAAGATGATAATATTATTTAATCTAGCAATAAACATTGGGTCAATCGGACCATTGAATCGCAAAAACAAGGCTCCATAGCTGGCAATAACGATACTTATTATATCGATACCAACTAGAAAAAACCTTCTTAAATTCAGTTTAGCTTTCTCTCCCATTAATTTTCCTCCCCCATTAATAAATTTAATATCTTTCATCACAATTTTATTTCATTAATGATGTAAATCTTCTTTCATTAATACATGGTATATTATCGTTAATCAAAACAAAAAAATCAAGTCATTTCAACTACTTTCTTAATTTTATAAATTATTTTTACAAGAAATGACAAAATTTTTCCAATTAATTACATTCAAATATTATAAATAAATCATATTTAAGAAAATGAAAAAAATCTATTTTTAATATTTTATTATATTTCTGTTATTTGATTATGATTTTTTTGAGATTTTTTGTGATAAAATATTGCTTTTTTTCTTTTTATAAAGGATAATACTATGCGAATAGTTATATTTATTATGTTAATAATATATTTGAATAAAATTAATTTTATATTTGGGAGGACATATGGAAAAAACAGAATTAAATGATGAAGTTGAGATCGATTTATCGGAACTATTCAAATTATTGAAGAAAAAAATCAAATTAATCATTATGTTAGCTTTAGTAGGTGTCGTTATTGCCGTATCCGCTACTACTTTTTTAATTGATAAAAAATACGCATCTGAAGGAAGTGTCCTGTTAAGAGCTGAAGTTGTCGATGGAACAATGGATTCATCACAGCTAAGTGCTAACAACATGATGGTCAATAACTATGTTGAATTGTTACAAGGAAATACCATCCAAAATGAAGTAGCAACAAATCTAAATATAACTGTTGAAGATGTTCGTAGTGCCTTAACAATTACTAACACATCAGATACTCAAATTATTGAGATTTCAGCTACCACAGCCGATCCAGAGCTTTCCAGAGATATCGTAGCAGAAACAATTACCGTCTTTACTACCCTGGTTCAAGAAAAATTAAATGTTACCAACCTGACGATCGTTGATCAACCAGAAGTAAATGCCAATCCGGTATCACCAAGTATTTTTAGAAATATCATCATTGGTGGCATCGTTGGAGTCGTTATTGCCCTGGCATATATTTTATTAACTTATTTATTAGATACAAAAATTAAAAATGGTGAACAGGCCGAACAACTTCTAGGAGTACCACTACTAGGAACTGTACCATATTTTGAGGAATAAGCAATGGAATTTATTGATATTCATAGTCATTATGCCTGGGATATCGATGATGGTATTAATGATCTTGATGAAGCCTTAGAAGCACTTAAAGCTGCCAAAAAACAAAATATAGGTAAAATTGTGGCGACACCACATTTAACTCCCGGGACAACAACCGCCCTGGAATTTGCGCAAATGAAACAGCGAATCAATGAGTTACAAGCTTTAGCCAAACAACTAGATATTGAAGTTTATCCTGGTTGTGAAATCATGCTAAACAGCGATTATTTAACAGCGCTGCAAGATCAAAATTATTTAACGATCAATAACGGTCCTTATGTATTAGTTGAATTCAACGTAACCCAGCGCTTACCAGAAGATTATGATGAACGAATTTATGAATTTAGTTTAAAAAACAAAATTATTGTTGCCCATGTTGAAAGATATTTTCATCATCATCTAAAGTTAGATATTATTGAACAATGGCTTGATTATGGCTATGTTATTCAAATCAATAGCTCAAGTATCTTAAATTCCAATAGCCGTAGTCATGAATTTGCATTGGAATTATTAGAACGGGGCATGGTTCATCTAATTGCCAATGACGTTCATCGTTCCAGTGGCATTCGATCACCAAATCTTCAAGACACATATGATTATTTAACTAAAAAGTATCAAAGTGAAGATGTCATTAAACTGATGTATGATAATCCTTTAAAAATTATCAATGGTCAAAAAATAGAATTAGTAAAATTAAACAAGATAAAAACATCGAGAATACCTTGGTTTAAAAGGAGAAAGTAAATGCTTAGAAATAAAAGAAATAAAGAAGAAAAACGAACATTTTTAATCACACAACCTGAAAAGAAAACTAGTAAAATTGATTTTAAAGAAGTTTATCGTCATATTCGTACTAGTATTGAATATTCAACTGTTGGAAAAGACGTAAAAGCAATTAATGTCACTTCATCAATACCTGGTGAATCTAAAAGTACTACTTCAATTAATCTAGGCTTAATTTATGCTACTAAATATTCTAATGTCTTATTAATTGATTGTGATTTAAGAAAATCTACAATTCACCGTTATCTTAATTTATCTAATTCTCGTGGCTTAACTAATGCATTAATGGAATATGGTGATAGTCACACTATTAGTTCTAAATGTTTTCAGTTTGTTGAAGATCCATCATTTGTGGGGAAATTATCAGTATTAACTTCAGGAGTCAAAGTTCCTAATCCAACGGAACTGATTGGTAGTGAAGTTTTTAAAAACTTTATTAACGAATTAAAAACGCTTTATGATTTTATCATTATTGATTGTCCACCAATCATGTCAGTCAGTGATGCCATTCCAATTGGTAATGTTGTCGATGGAACTATCTTTGTTTGTTCCTCAAGCATCACAAATCGTAAAGATGCCAAAGCATCAATTGAAATCTTAAAGAAAAATAACGTCAATATTATTGGAACAGTATTAACCCAAGTAGAACAAGATAATTCTAAAAACGGATATTATCATTATTACTAGTTATGCACAACAAAAAATCATTATATTTTTATATTGCTGTTCCTGTCTTAATTGCATTAATTTTAGCAATCTTATTTTATGATCGTTATCAAAGAACTCAATTTCTTTCTAAATACTCTAGTGAAGATACTCCAGTCGCTACCAATAATGATACTAATTTACCAACTATTTATTGTGTTGGCGATAGTATTACCCTGGGAGCCAACGATACTAAATCATATCCAGAATATTTACAAGATTTAGTTTCTAATGAGATAACTGTTCTTGGTGATAATCGCATTAATAGTGCCGCTCTAGCAATCAAACTAGGTAATCAGGATGTCTATGTCAATAACTTGACTATTCCAAGTAGTGATGAAGAAGTAGCTATTACGTTATACAATGAAAATGGTGAAGTCCAAGATGCTATTTTAAATAGTCAAACTGGGATTGATTCATGTATTATCAACAACATTACTGGCAGTATTCGCTATGATGCTAACACTAATCAATTATTATTTAAACGATTAGAAGCTGGCAGTTCTACTATGATCACTACTTTAACTAAAGTAGAAATCACCAAACCAGAAATTGCTCAAGATAATATCTTGATTTTATTTACTGGTTCTTATGAAGAAAGTATTCAAGGCAGTTTAGTTAATTATCAAAATCAGATTTTATCAGCTTTTAATACTGATCAATATATTGTCGTTTCCTTAACAGCTAACGATCGTAACAGTACTAATAATCTGCTGGCAACTACTTATGGTCAGCATTATTTGGATTTTAAAAATTACTTGTTGTCAGATGGTTTAAATGATGCTAAGCTGACACCAACTGCTGATGATCAAGCTAGTATTGCTTCAGGAAACGTTCCAGCTAGTTTATTAATTGATGGATTAAATGGTAATAATTATTATAATCAGCTTTTAGCTAATCAACTGTTTAATAAATTAACTGAATTAGGCTACTTAACTAATAACTAATGATCAAACCTCTAAAAAACTAATTTTAGAGGTTTTTTGTATTTAAAAAAGCAATCCCAGATTGAATTGCTTTAATCATTCTTTATTAAAATATCCATTCGTGCAAATTCTATTTGATTAATCATATCAGTAATCAAACCCTCAAATACCATCACATCAATATCTGCTTGTTTTAGCTGATAAAACAATAAGCGCCATTTTTCATTTTCACAAATAACTAGAGGGATATAAGCCGGAATCTTTAAATAAGCACAATAACCTAAATATTCCTTGATTCCTAAATTACCACCATGTTCAAAACGATAGATGCTGCTGACACTAAGATTTAATGCTTTAGCTAATCTAGCTTGAGAAATCTGATGACTTTTACGCAACCACTTTAATACTTGTCCTGTCGTCAGTATTTCATTCATAATTAAATTAATTGCAGCTTTTTCATACTTTTGTAGATTCCATCATCATCAGGATCTTCAAAAATATCATCAGCTATTGCCTTTAACTTGTCTGGAGCTAAATAAGAAACAACACCATAAGCCACATCATTGATCATTTGATAATCATTCATACTATCACCAAAAGCAATCGTATCTTTCATATCGCCACCTAAATAAGCAACAGCCTTTTTTATCGCATCACCTTTAGTACAATTTTTTAAGATGATTTCACCGTTGATAAAATCATCACTTTCCTTTGAAAAAATAACAATATTAAAGAATTCACTTAAATATTTTACACAATCATAGAAAGCCAATTTATCTTCAGAAATAAAACAAATTTTAGTAACTTTATTTTTTAAAATATCAAACTCACTAATTGGTAAACGCACTTCCTCATTTTTTCTTTCTTCTAAAAAACGCGCCAACTCTAAATTATTTTCAGTAATTTTACTATTTTTCTTATCAAAAAAATCTCTAACTCCTGGAGTTTGGAATAATGCCTCTTTAGTCTCTAGGCTAAATAATATTTTAGCATTAGTAAATAATAACATTACTTCAGATAAAATATATTGATTAATAAAGTTTTCAAAAATATATTTACCACCAATATTAATAAAACCACCAGCTGATGAAATAATACCATCAAAACCAATATCCCGAACTGACTTCATAATAGAAACTGGTGCTCTTCCTGTACATAAAAAAGCAATATGACCATTTTGACGAGCCTGTTTAATTCCCTCAGCTGTTTTATCAGTTACTTTTTTACTAGGCCCTAATAAAGTCCCATCAATATCAAAAAACAAATATTTTCCCATATCTTCTCCTCCATTTTAATTCGTATTTATTATACATGGTTTTTATATTTAGATAAAACTTTTTTCATAATTTGATGATAAATTATAAAAGAAAACACTAAGCAAATGCCTAGTGTTATTACTATTCAAATTGAGTATCAACTTTAAAGATATTATTACCGTTCAAATAATCTTTAACTGCCATCCTTTTTTTACCTGCCAGCTGTAATTCAGTAATTAAATAAATACCATCACCGGTTTTTACCCCAATAGCATCTTTAAAGATTTTTACGATCGTACCATTAGGTTGATGTTGATGATGTACTTTAGCATTAGCACAATTATGGATCATACCCGCCCAGATTTTAACGTTTTTACCTTCATATGTAGTATAAGCCCCAGGCCAAGGATTTAAGCCACGAACTCGATTATAAACGTCTTTAGCACTTTGATTAAAATCAATCTTTTCCTGTTCATGAGTAATAACTGGTGCGTAGGTCACCAAACTTTCATCTTGAACGATTGAATTATTTGTTTGATTGATGATAGCAGGTAACGTTTCTAATAATAAATCAGCTCCAACCACACTTAAACGCTGGTACAGATCACCCATATTTTCTTGTTCATCAATGGCAACTTCTACCTGACTGATAATATTTCCAGCATCCATCTTTTTAACCATATACATAATCGTAACCCCAGTTTTTTCTTCACCATTAATAATGGCATAATGAACTGGTGCCCCACCACGATATTTAGGTAACAATGATGCATGAACGTTAATACAACCTAGTTTTGGTGCTTGTAAGATGGCATCAGGCACAATTTGACCATAAGCAGCTGTAATAATCAAATCCGGTTTTAAATCAATAATCTCTTGATAGTCTTCTTTAATTCTAGCTGGCTGTAAAACAGGAATTTGATATTTTAAAGCCACTTCTTTAACTTCTGGCATCGTTAAGACCTTTTTTCTACCTACTAGACGATCAGGCTGAGTAACAACACCAATAATATTATATTTTTCTTCTAATAATTTCACTAGTACCTGTTTAGAGAAACTAGCAGTTCCCATAAAAACAATTCTTGTATTTTCCATCTAAACACTCGCTTTCTTTTCATTTGTTTCATTATACCTTGTTTTATCTTTGATTTAAATATAAAAGTGCCAAAAGGCACTAAAATAGACTGCTGATTAAATTAGAAATAATCAAAACAACCGTTTCAATTATTTTAATACAAAAATCACTAATACTTTTAATTACTAACGATAAAGTATTTTCCGGTTGATCAGTAACGATACCATAGTCACTGTCAATCGTTTCATTATCTTGAATTGTTTGTTCAAACTGAGTAATACTTTGATCAAACACCTCTTTTTGAACCCCATAGTTTCCAAAAATACCATTAATCATAAAAATCAATAAAGCTACTAAACACATGTCAATTAAAAAATTTTTCATCCTAAATATTCTCCTATTGTCTTTGCTAAAATTTCTACTGTTGCTTCTACTTCCTCTTTAGTATTACTTTGGGCCCCTACTTCAATTAAAACCATATTATCGGTCGTTCCCTGATTATAATGAGAACTTTTGACATAAACACCGCGACTAATATCTGGAACCAAAGCATTAGCCTGATCAGATAAACTCTGTGATAACTGATTTACGGCATCAAATTTGCCACTGCTTTTACCAACTACAAACATTATTTTGGCATACGACTTATTTTCATAAGAAATTGTCGATAAATCTTTGCTGATTGAATCACGATGAAAATCAATCACCAGATCATAACCACCACTTAATTTTAAACTTTCTTCTAAATACATTTTAGACACTGTATATGATTTATTATAAGCAATATTATGAACTGCTTTATAGTTTTCAAAATCATTACCTTCAACATCACATTGATAACCTAAATTATTTAAACAAGTCTGTAAATACTTTGCACCAGAAATTACATCATATCCATCATATTCTTCACTTTGATGAGTATTGTAAATATGAATTTTTTTATCTTTAGTTACAACTGCTTCACTATTACCAGTACTAGCAACAGTCGTTGCATTTTCAGTTGTGTCGATGGCATTAATCACTTGAGCATTATAACTAGTCACTTTAGTTGGTAAATAGACAATCAACCCCACTATCACCATTAACTTAAAAACAATTAAGATTCCGTTTTTTAATCTCATCACATCACCTACCATCCAATTAAATTGTATGCCAGGTAACTTAATTTTAGTACCGCAAACTATTAATACTCTTACTAATTATTTTCGCCATAATTTCACATTGTTCATCGATTTGTTTATCACTTAAGACAAAATTACAATCTAAAGGATCTAAAACCTCCTGAAACAACAAATCCAGCTCACTACTATTTAATTTACCAATTTCACCTAACATCATTGTCTTTTGGCTATCATCTAAACTTCCCTGATAGCGATCTCGTTTACCTACTTTTAGCTTGTTTACAGGATTCAAACTATCACCAAAATAATCCAGTGTATAACTTAAAACATCACTAACTAAACTGCTGGCATAGATAACTGTCGGTACACCAATAGCGATTACTTTAGCCCCAATTGTTTTTTCATTAATCGCCTGACGATAATTACCAATACCACTACCAGGATTAATTCCCACATCATTAATTTGAATTACATGTGATAATTTATGATAGTTACGGGCACACAAGGCATCTACAACAATAACCAGATCGATTTGTTGAGAGGCAACTAAAGCTTTAACGACATCACTGCTTTCCATCCCCGTTTGAATCATTACCCCAGGCACAATTCCTAAAACATCATAATAATGATTATTTAATTTAGTTTCATCATCTAGATAATGGGTAATTCGTAAATCTCTTAGAGTCCGTGGTCCAATAGCGTCATTAGTTAAAAACCGATTTCCTAAACCTACTACTAAAATTTTGGGATAATCAATTTGATCGATCAATGGTTTTAAACTATTTGCCAGGGCAGCAACAATATCTTGTTGATACATATAATCCTGAAAACTTATTTCAATGTAGGTTCCAACTTTTTGATTTATGCTTGGATGTTCCTGCAATATTTTAATTGTCTCTACTTGAACATGTTGATAACTTGTCACAAAACGGTCATAATGTTTCCCCTGTTTTAACTGCTCTAATGATTCTGTTGCCAAATCACTTCGAAAATTTTGAAAATTCATCATATCACCTAATCTAAATATCACCAAATTCATAAATTTAATACCACAAAATCAAAAAAAAGTTGCATTTATTCTACGAATTATATATAATGAATGGGCAAGAAAAAAAAGCGAGGTGAAAGATTATGGCAAATATGAAACAACAAATTAAACGTTATAAAAACGACAATCGTAAAAGAGCAAAAAATCATTCATATAAATCAGCGTTAAAAACTGCAATTAAAAAAGTTTTAGTTGAAGTTGAAGCTGGAAATAAAGAAGGTGCTGTTGCAGCTTACAATGTTGCAGCATCAAAATTAGATGCTTCTGTAACTAAAGGAATTCATCACAAAAATTACGCAAGCAGACAAAAATCAAGATTAGCTAAGCTGGTAAACTCTATCTAATGATAGGGTTTTTATTTTAGAAAAAGGAGAAATAATTTATGGAAAGAAAAGATATTGATGTCAAAGACACTTGGGATCTGTCGACCCTTTATTCTAGCGATGAAGCTTTCTATCAAGATATTGACCAGGCAAAATCATTAATCAATGATCTCGTCAGTTATAAAGGTAAGATTTGTAATACTATTGATAGTTTCTATCATTTCATGGAAACTAAAGATCAAGTTGAACGAATCATCAACAAATTATACTGCTACGCCCATTTAAATTGTGACGTTGAACCAAATAATCAAACTTATCAAACCATGTTAGCAGCAGTAATGGGAATTTTAGAAGCTTCATCCGTGCAGATTTCATTTATCGACAATGAAATCATTGATCACGAAAGTGAAGTTCTATCATATATCAAAGATCCTAAACTAAATAAATATACTTATAAGATCAAATCATTATTATCATATAAAGATCATATCCTGCCTAAAGAACAAGAAGAATTGTTAGCTAAGGTTGATAGTATTGCCGATACATCTAGTCAGGTTTTTGATGCCTTTAGATTAGAATACGAAGATGTAATTGAAAATGGGAAGGCTAAAACTTTAAATAATGCTACTTTAAATAAATTTTTAAAGAGCAAAGATGCCAAAGTCCGTAAACAAGCATATACTAACTTCTTTAAAGAATATCGTCGCTATGAAAATGTCTTTGCGCAAACTTTATCTGGAGTCATGAAAAAAGATGCTTTTTATGCTAATGTTCGTAAATTTGATAATTCACTAGAAGCCAGTGTTTTTGATGATGATGTTCCAAGTGATTTATTTTTTAAAGTTTTAGATAGCGCTAATAATAAATATCGTCATCTATTCCATCGCTATAATCATTTAAAAAAAGAATTATTGCACTTAGATACGTTATATAACTACGATTTAAATATTCCTTTAGTTAAATCAATCACTAAAAAATATACGATCGATCAATGCTTTGAAATCATTAATCAATGTTTAAAACCATTTGGAGACGAATATCTAGAAATTATTAATAAAGCCCGTCAAGAACGCTGGATCGATTATTATCCAACACCTGGTAAACGAATTGGAGCTTATTCAAGCGGCTGCTATGATTCTAATCCTTTTATTTTAATGAACTTTATCGGGGATTATAATTCCCTTTCAACCATGATTCATGAATTAGGACATAGTGTTCATAGTTACTTATCAAATCACTATCAGGAGCCTGTAAATGCCGGATATCGTATCTTTGTAGCTGAAGTAGCTTCAACTGTTAATGAAACATTATTGATTAACTATATGATCAATAATGCTAAAACCGATCAAGAAAAAGCTTACTTTATTTATGAACAATTAGAAAACTGTGTTGGCTTGATTTTCAGACAACCAATGTTTGCCGACTTTGAATATCGTCTGCATACGATGGCTGAAAACAATGAACCATTATCATCAAAAGTAATTACCGATTTATACGCCAAACTAAATCAAGAATACTATGGACCTGATGTAACTTTAGATGAATTAGTTGGCTGGTCATGTTACTATGTTCCACATTTCTATTATAATTACTATGTTTATAAATATACTTTAGGAATGACTGTCGCTTTAGCTATCGTTAAACGAATTTTAAATGGTGATCAAAAACAAGTAACTGATTACTTAAGCTTCTTAAAATCTGGTGGCAGCATGGCTCCAGTTGATTTATTAAAAAAAGCTGGTGTTGATCCATTAGATGATCAGATTTATGAAGATGCTTTTGCATATTTTGAAGAGTTATTAAATCAATTTGAAAATATCATGAAATAAAAGGCGGAGCAAATCCGCCTTTTTAGTTAAAATAATTGTAATTGCTCAAACTTGTCTTTCTTTTCATATTTTTTTAAATAGCTGAATATCGCCTGATTATCATGAACAATTCCATATTGCTGACATCTTTGATAAAACATATTCATCAATCCTTCATTATTTAAACTAGTGACCTCATAACGATTTCCATATATTCGCTGATGTTTTTCTTTCAAACCGGGAAGTAAACGATCTAACTGTTGATAAAAATACTCACGATTACCTTCACGTAAAGTTAAACCCATCGAAAAACAAATAATCCCATATACCTTAGTCTCATTACAATAATCTAATATCGTTTGCAGATTTTCTTTTGTATCATTGATAAAAGGTAAGATTGGCGATAACCAGACTACGGTTGGAATTCCAGCCTCATTTAACTTTTTTAATACCGCAAAGCGTTCTTTAGTGGTACAAACATATGGTTCTAACTGACGACACAAAGCTTCGTCAGTGGTTGTTAAAGTCATTTGAACTACGCATTTTGTTTTTTAATTAATCGTTTTTAATAAATCCAGATCCCGTAAAACCAGATTCGATTTAGTCGTTAAAGTAAAACCAAAATCATATTGATACGCTAATTTTAAAGCTTGTCTTACATAACATAAACGCCTTTCAATTGGCATATAGGGATCGCTCATGGCTCCCGTGGATATCATGCCCTTTTTCCGTTTGTTTCTTAAAGTTTCTACAAATAACTTCAGTGCATTAGCTTTAATTTCAATATCTTCAAAATCATGATCCATCGAATAACACTTGCTTCTAGCATCACAATAAATACAGCCATGTAAACAGCGCCGATAAATATTCATATTATTATCAGATGATAGTATTCTCTTTACATCTTTATAATACATTCATTATCCCTCATTTATCTTTTTATATAAAAAAGCAAAACAGTCGATACTGACTATTTTGCTTAAATGGTTACTTTTCAGCTTTTTTCTTTTTACTTGGTAAAATTAAAGACAAAATCAATGATACCACAAAGACACCAGCTACAGCATTACCATTGAAAATTTCACCAACTACTGATGGAAATGCCGCAAAGAAATTACTTGAAGTTTGGGTTACTCCAACCCCAATACAAAAAGCTAAAGAAACGATGATCATTGTTCGTTCATCAAATTCATTATCTTTCAACATCTTGATTCCTTCATACATAATTGAACCAAACATCATTACGGTACAACCACCTAAAACTGCTTGTGGCAAGGAATTAAAAAAGGCTCCTAATGGTGGAAATAAAGAAGCTAAAATCAAGATCAAAGCTCCCATTAAAATTGTAAAGCGATTAATAACCTGAGTCATCGTAACTAAGCCAACATTTTGGCTAAATGATGTCAATGGTAAACATCCAAAACATCCAGAAATAGCACTAGAAAAACCATCAACTGCCAAAGATCCTTGTAATTCCTCAATTTTAATATCACGATTTAATGCACCAGTACAGACCGCTGTTGTAGCACCAGTAGTTTCAGCAGCTGAAACTAAAAAGACAATTGCAATTGTAAAGAAAGCACCTAAATCAAAAACTGGCATATGTCCAGTAAAAAAGACTAATTTTGGAATTGAAAAAACACCTACTTGATCTATTGTCGTTGAAATTGTAGAAAAATCAATCATTGGTGCAATTCCGGTAACTGTAAAAATAATTGAAATTAAATACCCACAAACTAGACCGACCAAAATATTTAAATTTTTATAAATTCCTTTAAGTAAATAGCGTGACACTAAACAGATAATTAAAGTAATCGTACCAACTAGTAAATGATACCAGGCACCAAAATCATTAACACCTGAGCCACCACCCCAAGAATCCATACCAACTGATAATAATGATAGCCCAATGGCAATAACCACGCAGGCTGAAACAACTGGTGTTAAAAAACGTTTCCAATATTTAGCACTTAGACCAACTAATCCTTCAAAAATACCACCTAGGATAACCGCTCCAACCATTCCTTCATAACCTAGTTCTGGATTAGTTCCAATAACTAATAAACTACCTAAGAATGTAAAGCTAACCCCCATAACTATCGGCAGTTTAGAACCGATTTTCCAAATTGGATATAATTGCATACAAGTACCAATTCCTGCTGCAAACATTGCACATTGCAACAAAGAAGTAATTTCCGCTGAAGTTAAATGTTCACCCGTATGACGAACCACAACGGCACCACAAACTATCATTACCGGTGCCAAGTTAGCAACAAACATTGCTAAAACATGCTGCAAACCAAATGGGATCGCTTTTTTTAAGGGTACCCGACCATTTAGCTTATAGATATTTTCCTCGCTAACCGATGAAACTTTCGCTTCCTTATCAATAGCCATAACTTTGTCCTCCCTTTTATTTATTTAAAAAACGACAAAATTTTACCATACAATCATCGAAATTTCTACTGCTCAAGACAATTTATTTATAAAACTGTCAGCTTATGGTATAATTTAAAAAACTACAATTATGATAAAGGAGCTAAAAATGAAACGTGAAGAAACAAGAGCGATTAAAGTAGGAAACCTGACTATCGGTGGTAATAATAAAGTCATCATTCAATCTATGACTAATACTAAAACTCATGATGTTATGGCTACGGTTAAACAAATCAAGGAATTACAGGCAGCTGGCTGTCAATTAGTACGACTGGCAGTTCTTGATAAACGTGATGCTTTAGCTATTAAAGAAATTAAATCACAAGTAGATGTTCCTTTAGTTGCTGACATTCATTTTGATTATCGTTTGGCCTTAATGGCAATTGAAGCAGGAATTGATAAAATCAGAATCAATCCCGGAAATATCGGATCGATTGATAAAGTCAAACAAGTAGTAAATGCTTGTAAAGAACATCAGATTCCGATTCGTATTGGAGTTAATGGTGGTTCACTAGAAAAAGATATTCTAGAAAAATATGGTAAGCCAACCGCTGCTGGAATGATCGAAAGTGCTAAAAAACACGTTGACATCTTGGAACAGTTAGATTTTCATGATATCTGCATTTCATTAAAATCATCCAACACTTTACTGACGATTGAAGCTTATCAACTAGCCAGCGAAACCTTTGATTATCCTCTACATTTAGGAGTCACTGAAGCGGGGACTAAATTAGGGGGAACCATTAAGTCAAGTCTCGGTATTGGAACTTTATTATATCAAGGAATCGGTAATACCATTCGGGTTTCTTTAAGCGATAGTCCCGTTGAAGAAATAAAAGTTGCCAAAACGTTGTTAAAAGAATTAGAATTGATTGATAATGTTCCTACTTTAGTATCCTGTCCAACTTGTGGCCGGATCCAATATGATTTGATACCGGTTGCTAAAGAAATTGAAGATTTTTTAAATACGATCAACGCTGATATTACCGTTGCTATCATGGGATGCGCTGTCAATGGTCCTGGTGAAGCCAAACATGCTGATATTGGTATTGCCGGTGGCGTCAATGAAGGATTGTTAATTAAAAAAGGGGAAATTATTCGCAAGGTTAAACAAAGTGACATGGTTGCCGAATTGAAAAAAGAAATTTTAGCGATGATCAAGTAGTACTTAGTACTACTTTTTTTATTTGGGCATATAGTATTAATAGGAGGTTGATTTGATGAAAAATAGTTACCGTAATTTATTTGATTTGAATTTTAAAGAATTTAAAAAGTTAATTTATAGTCAAAATATTGATATTGATAGTGATCAGCTGCTGATTATTTATAATTTAATTCAAAATAATCGCTATGCCCTAATTGATAGTCATTATAATGAAGTTTTATATAATTATATAAGTGAAAAGACAAGTGTCGCCACTTGTCTTAAAATCAAACAATTTATCAGTAACTATCCCACTGGTTTTAAATTAGGATTGAATGTTTGAATTCTAAACATTTCAATCTCTTCTTTGTATGGGGCTACCTTATCAATGTATGGTGTTTCTAATATTTTAGGAACATCTTTTAATTTTTCATGATGAACTATTTTGTTTAAAGTTTCAAAACCGATCTTTCCATAACCAATATTTTCATGCCGGTCTTTATGAGCTCCCCTTTCATTTTTTGAATCATTTATATGGACAACCAATAAACGATCAAGTCCAATTTTTTGATCCAATTCCGTTAAAATATCATCAAATTTCGTTAAATCATAACCGGCATCATGAATATGGCAAGTATCTAAACAAAAGCCTAAACATTCATTATTATCAACATGATTAAAAATATAAGCTAATTCATCAAAATTGCGGCCACATTCACTACCTTTACCAGCCATCGTTTCCAAAGCAATTTTGACATTACCACAATTTTTAGTTGCTTCATTTAGCCCTTTAACTATTTGCTTTAAGCCAGCTTCACTTCCTGCTTTAACATGGGAACCTGGATGCAAAACTAATATAGAAGTGCCGATTTTTTGACAACGTTCGATTTCAGCTTTTAAAAAGCTGACTGCCAATTCAAATGTTTCTGGTTTAATAGTATTAGCTAAATTAATGATATATGGGGCATGAACAACAACATTATTAATATCAATGTTATTTTCTGCCATTAATTGTTTAGCTTCAGCAACTTTTAATTGTTCAACTGGTTTACGAGCGGTGTTTTGAGGCGCTCCAGTATAAAACATAAAAGTATTAGCTCCATATGACAAAGCTTCCTTAACGGAACCTAATAACATATCTTTGCCTGACATTGAAACATGACTACCAATAATCATTAATCTTCCTCTTCCTTTCTTTTAGCAATTTGAGCCGCTCTCGCTCTTTCTTTTTTCTGACGACGAATATCATTTTGAATAATCTGTCGTTTTTGTTTTCGAACTAACTGTTCAATCTCTCTTTTCCGTTTTTTCTTATACCCCGGTTTAACTTTTTTAGGACGACGAACAATTTTTTGAATTTCTTTTTCTAATTCAGTTGGTTGCTTAACTCGTTTTGTTCGTTTTAGTCTCTCCCCCAAATCAACAAACTGATTATTTTTAATTCCCATGTTTTTGAAAACAATGCCACGTTTTTCTAAAATCTTCAAATTATCTTCATCACTTGTATCATAGAAACTATAACAGATACCAGTATATTTACCACGGCCACAACGACCACTACGATGAATATAAAATTTAGGATCTCGCGGTAATTCAAAATTAATTACATGTGAAGCACCATCGATATCGATTCCCCGAGCGGCAATATCAGTGGCTACAATGTATTGATATTCGTTATTAGCAATTCTGCGCATCATCTGTTTTCTTTCACGAGGCTCTAAATTACCATGAATTTCACCAACTTTTAAGCCTTCTTCACGTAAGTTTCTGGCAATTTTAGCTACCTGTTCACGGGTATTAGCAAAAATCAAACAGATATAAGGATCTATTAAAGAAATAACTTTTTTTAACATTTCAAAACGATCTTGGTGCTTAGTTGCCAATAAGATGTTTTCAACATTTTTACTGGTAATTTCATCACTATCAATTTCTACTAATGCTGGTGATTTAAGATATTTCTTTAAAAACGGACGCATTACTTGCGGAATCGTCGCTGAAAATACTAAAAGCTGTAAATTATCTTTCATTTTCCCAGCCACAGCATCAATATCTTCTAAATAGCCAAATTCAAAAGTCATATCCGCTTCATCAATAACCATGATATCCGCTGTTGTAATTTTTAAAGCTTGTTCACCTAAAGATAAATCCTTAATTCTTCCCGGTGTCCCAATAACAATATGGGGCTGGGTATTTAGTTTTTGAATTGTCTTTTGACGATCGCTACCACCAATAATCAAAGATACTCGTAAATCTGGACAATACTTTTCAAACATGCGAGCATTATGATAGATTTGTTGTGCCAACTCTCTAGTTGGTGCCGTGATAACCGCTTGAACAATATCTTTGGAACAATCTATTTTATCAACAATCGGTAATAAAAAAGCATGAGTCTTTCCGGTTCCTGTTTGTGATATTCCGATTACATCTTGATTCTTTTTAATTAAAGGAATTACTCGTTCTTGAATTTCAGTTGGTTTAACAAAACCTAGTTCATCAATCACTTGATAACAATAATCAGCTAAACCAAATTGCTTAAATGTACTCATTTTAAAACATTCCTCCTTTTTTAGTCAATTAATTTTATCATAACAAAATAAAAAAGCAACCATTATAATTTTCTTTAGACACAAAATCCAAAAAAGTGCATAAAATATCATGAAGGAGGGATAAAAATGCACCCATTTTACGATGAAAATTACTATTTCAACGACTTTAACCCTCAAATGTATCCCTATGGACAATTCCCGGTTGACCGTAAAGTCAGATTGAAACAAAACCTGCATAAATCACTACATTATGCCTCAAGAACTATTTACACTATTAATCAAATTATTCCCCTAATCTATCAAATTCGTCCATTAGTCAATAACACTAAAAATGCTTTTAAAGTTATCCATGCCATCAATCATTTAAATGATATCGATTTTGATGAAGTTGAAAATAGTATCACCCCTATCGATGATAAAAATGATGCTCAAGATAATGACGTCACCTTTGAAAATATGTTAGAATAGTTTCGAGGTGATATTATGAAAGTATATCCAATCAGTCCTAGAGGATATTGTAAAGGTGTAGTCAGAGCAATCCAAATGGCAAAAAAACAAGCTCATAAAGACAATGTCTATATTTTAGGGATGATTGTTCATAATCAATATATTGTTGAGGCATTAGAAAAATTAGGAATCAAAACTATTGATCAAAAAGGAGCTACTAGACTAGAATTGCTAGACCAAGTCGATCATGGAACGATTATCATTACTGCTCATGGTGTTGATGAACAGGTAAAAAATAAAGCTTTAGCTAAGGGATTAGAGGTTATTGATGCTACTTGTTTAGATGTAATTAAAACGCATGATCTAATTAAAGATTATTTAAATAAAAATTATGAGGTTTTATATATTGGTAAAAGTGGTCATCCTGAATCAGAAGGCTCTTTAGCAATTGATCCCAAGCATATTCATTTAATCGAAAATAAAGAAGATCTAAAAAAATTAAATCCCGATTTAAGATATGTCATTACTAATCAAACAACTATGTCACTTTATGATGTCTATAATTTATGTAACGAAGCTAAAAAACGGTTACCAGATTTAGAAATTGCCAAAGAGACCTGTCAGGCGACTACTGTTCGTCAGAAAGCAATTTCTAATTTACCTGATGATGTTGATATTGTCTTTATTGTTGGCGATCCTCATTCAAACAATACCAAAAAACTAGCTAAAATTGCTAGTGAAAAGGCCCAACAAGATACGTATATGATTGAAAGTGTCAATGATATTAAAATTGAATATTTAAAAAATAAACAAGTCGCTGCCGTTAGTTCTGGAGCTTCAACTCCAACCTATTTAACTAACCAGGTAATTGAATATTTGAAACAGTTTGATTATCATGATCAAACAACCCATTTAAAACCTCAATTAGATATGAATAAAATAATTTAATAGTACTAAACGGAGAACAAATTATGGATAAGAAAATAATATTTTTTGATATTGATGGAACGTTAGTCGCAGGAGTTGATGGTATTGAATATGTTCCCGAATCAACTAAAAAAGCAATTGCATTAACTCGGGCTAAAGGTAATTTGGCTTATTTATGTACGGGACGCAGCAAAGCTGAAATTTATGATTTTATCTTAGAGTGTGGATTTGATGGCGTTATTGGTGCTGGTGGTGGTTATGTTGAAATTGGTAATCAGATGCTTTATCATAAAAAAGTTACTAAAGAAGCTGTTAATCATATGGTTGATTATTTTGAAGCCAATAATTTTGATTATTACGTTGAAAGCAACGGAGGCCTTTTTGCCAGCAAGAATTTGGTTAGTCATCTAGAACGAATTATTTATGGTGATATTGATCATGATCCTGCAGCCAGAGCCAGACGGGATAAAAAAGATAATCATTTTATCAATGCGATGATTGAAGGGCAAAACTTAAGACGCGATGATATTAATAAAGCCTGTTTCTTAGAAAATCCGGCTATTGCTTTTGATGATATCATTACTGAGTTTAAAGATGAATTTAATGTCATTCACTGTACGGTTCCGATGTTTGGAAAAGATAGTGGTGAACTATCAGTGCCTAACATTCATAAAGCTAATGCCATCGAAACATTGATCAACTATCTTCAAATTGATCGTAAAAACACTTATGCTTTTGGCGATGGCATCAATGATAAAGAGATGCTGGAATATGTTAATGTTGGTATTGCAATGGGGAATGCTGTTGACGAATTAAAAGAAGTTGCTGATGAAGTAACTGGTGATATTGATCGAGATGGTATTTATAATGCCATGAAAAAACATGATTTAATTTAAAAAAAGCTGAGCAAGTCATTAATTTGACGTTGCTCAGCCTTTTTAATAATATTGAAAATAGTCCTGACTATTAGCACTAATAGCTTTAATATCTAATTGATTTAAAATATCGGTTACTTTTTCTTCCATGATTACTTCTACATGATGCGGAACATCAATTAAAACCATATCATGATCTAAAGCAAATTTAGCATGACGATGTTTACTATCACCAGTAATATAGGCATCAACTCGATCAACTAACTGCTCTAAATCATCAGCACCACTACCACCACAAATGGCAATTGTAGTTATCATTTTTTCTTTACCAGCTAATCGAACTGGAACATTAAACAATTCTTTGATTTTAGCAACTAGTTCACTAGTTAAACAAGGACTTTTTAAAGTTGCCATTTTCCCAACTTCTAATTCATCATAACAATGAACATTAGTAACATCTAAGGCATTGATTAGCCAATCGTTCATGGAAACCCCCTTTTGCCCTCGATCAAGACAAGTATGCAAACTATACACTAAAATATTATGTTTAAATGCCAATTCAATAAATTTACCATGGTGATTACGAGTATCTAAATTAGTTACTTCTTCTAACCAAAAAGGATGATGGGTAACTAACATTTGACAATCATTATCAATTGCCTGTTGTAAACTTACAACATCAGCATTTAAAGCGACCATAACTTTGGAAACAGATTGATTGACATCACCACATTGAACACCACATTTGTCCCAAGACATCTGTAGTTCTAAAGGAAAATAAGATTCTAAATACTCAATTATTTCAATTCCTTTCATGTAGTACCTCCTCAATCATTTTTAATTTATCACTAATCTCATGGTAACGAGGATGATCGTGTGGTAACGTATTTTGGATTTTTTGATAAACATCATATTGTTTTTGCCATTTTTCTTTAAATAACGATCCTTGATTATTAATTAAAATTGGACCGAATTCTGCGTCTTTACTTGTATAAGTAATTGCCTTATTTTTTCGCCAGGTTACGACCATTACTTCATATATATGATTGGCATCTTTAACCATCTTTTCATCAATGATGATCCAATCATTAGAAAACAAATATTTTCTTAAATGATCAGTATTAGAATTAGCCTGCAAAAATAAGACATCGACTTTTCGTAAATAATCACGATGTTTATCAAGGATCTCGCTAATTAAATACGCCCCCATACCACTAATACTTATCATATCAACTTTACGATCAAGAATTGGGTCTAATCCATCACCTAATAATGGAAAGACCTGTTCTTCCAGCCCTTCTTGTTTAATCGTTTCTTTGGCTGATTCCAGCGGCCCTTTAGCAACATCACAGGCATAGGCACAGCTAATTACCTTATTACTAACCAAATAACAAGGCAAATAGCCATGATCACTGCCAATATCCGCTAAAATACATCCTTGTTTATATTTACTAATCACATCAGCGATTAGTTGTAATCTTTTTGATAGTTTCATCTTAACGATCCAAGAAGTCTTTTAATCGTTTAGAACGTGAAGGGTGTTTTAGTTTTCGCAACGCTTTAGCTTCAATTTGACGAATTCTTTCACGAGTTACACTAAACTCTTTTCCTACTTCTTCAAGCGTTCTCGTACGACCATCATCAAGACCAAAACGTAAACGTAATACTTTTTCTTCACGATCAGTTAATTCTAATAAGACCTCGTTTAATTCATCTTTTAACAACTCATTAGCGGCATAGTCATCAGGCGACATTGCTCCTTCATCTTCAATGAAATCTCCTAAATGAGAATCATCTTCTTCCCCAATTGGAGTTTCCAATGATACTGGCTCTAAAGAAATCTTTTGAATTTCTCGAACTTTTTCAGGTGACATACCGTCAACTCGTTCAGCAATTTCTTCAGCTGTTGGTTCTCTTCCTAATTCTTGAATCAATTGACGTTGGATTCTTGTCAATTTATTAATTGTTTCTACCATATGAACCGGAATACGGATAGTACGAGCCTGGTCAGCAATAGCTCGAGTAATGGCCTGACGAATCCACCATGTTGCATAAGTTGAAAATTTGAATCCCTTAGTATAATCAAATTTTTCCACCGCTTTAATCAGACCCATATTACCTTCTTGGATCAAATCCAAAAATAACATTCCTCGTCCTACATATCTTTTAGCAATTGAAACAACAAGACGTAAATTGGCAGCAGCTAATTGCTTCTTAGCTTCTTCATCACCTTTTAAAATTCTTTTAGCTAATTCAATTTCTTCATCATGAGTCAATAACTCAACGCGACCAATTTCCTTTAAATACATCTTAACTGGATCATTGATCTTGACATTGCTTCCTAATTGATTTTGATCCATTTCAGCATCAGATTCAGCAACTTGATACATATGAATAGTATCACCAGTCATCATATCAAAATCACCAGCAAAATCTAAATCTGGTGTATCATCATCAAGTCCTAGATCTTCATCAAGACCTAAATCATCATCCATATCAATTTCATTAGGAACTCCAGCTAATAAAACATCATCTTCAACATCTAGATCATCTAGACCATCATCAGAAATAATAATATCATTATCACTAATAAAATCTAATAAATCTTCAGCCATTTCATCACTTAGATCATAAGTTGACAAATAATTATCAATTTGATCTTGTGTTAAAACGCCATTTCCTTTTTTAGCATCATTTAAAACAATATTTTTAACATCATCAAATGATACTGCTGCTACATTCTTTTTCTTCATATATTACTCCTTATCTTTTAAAGCTATGATTTCCTTTAAAATCTGAGCTTTTTGTTGCGGATCAAAGGTATTACTTAAAGCTTCAGTCAATTCCTTTTTACGCATTACTACAGTTTCATCTTTAATCACATTAATATAATCATTTATTGCCTGCATGTCGATTTCTTTAGGCAAATTCAATTGTGAAATCTCGATAATATTTTGAACCAGATTTTCATCTTCAATACCATCGATAAAATCAGCTATTTCCAAAATCGGTTTTTGTCGATAATAATCGACAATATAAGAAGCCAGCAAACGATATGTATCATCAACCATAAATCCAGCTTTAGCAACATATGTCATTGCGACATTTTTATCAAGCAACATATAATATAATAAATCCCGTTGAGCCTGATCATATTTATTTAATAATTTTTCATTTCGCTTAACTACTGGAATTTCTCTTACTGGCTTGCTTTGTTTAACTAATTGCATAGTATTTTGATAAATAAGCTGTTCAATAACATTTTTAGAAAAACCAGATTTTTTTTCTAATTTATGGACATAATAATCTTGATCAACAATATCATCAAGTTCACTAATATCTTTTGCAACCATTTCCAAATAATGCTTACGTTCTTCGTAATTTTCCATATTAGTTATGTCATAATAATAATCCATCTTAAAATCTAAAGCCGACAATGGATTTTTAATTAACTCTTGCAGTGAAGCAACGCCTTGTTTATTTAAAAATTCATCAGGGTCAAGACCATCAGGTAAAGCAATTACTTTAACTTTAAAGCCAGCTTTAAGCAATGTTTCCATACACTTGATCATAGCATTACGACCAGCTCGATCTCCATCTAAACATAGATAAATCGTTCGTGTTAATCGTTTTAACAGGCGTAAATGCCCGGACGTTAAAGCTGTACCCATAATTGCCAGCACATTTTTAATCCCGGCTTTATAATAAGCAATCACATCCATAAATCCTTCGGTTATGATAACATATCCCGCTTGACGAACCGATTCTCCAACTCGATGATAGTTATAAAGCGTATCACCTTTAATAAAAATAGCTGATTCTGGAGAATTCATATATTTGGATTCATTTTGACTCGATTGAAAAATACGGCCACTAAAACCAACTACCCGCCCTAACGAATCATGTAAAGGAAACATAATTCGGTTTGAAAAGCGGTCATAACCAGGTCCCGATTCAATAATTAAACCCGATTCATACATTTTGATTCGATCAAAATTCATCTTTTCAAAAGCTTTTAATAATACCTGGTTAGCTGGGGCATAGCCAATTTCAAAAGTCTCGATGATTTCATCACTTATTTGTCGATTAGTCAAATAATCTTTAGCTTCCAGTCCTAATTTAGTTGTTAAATAATGCCGATAGATTTTATTTGCCTCATCATGCATTAAATAAAGCGGTTCTAATTTAGAATCAACATGTTCAACCCGACTTTCCAGATTATACTGACTAATATCAACATTTCCTAATTGCGCGACCATCTTTACCGCATCAATATAGGAAATTTTTAAATAATCTTTTAAAAAGCCAAAAACATTGCCAGCATGGTCACAAACAAAACATTTATATATTTGCCGTTCCGGTGAAATTGACAGTGACGGATTAGTATCATCATGAAAAGGACAAATCGCTAAATAATTGCGACCCCGCTTATATAATGGCAAATAATTTCCAATAACATCGACAATATCCACACTTTGACGAATTTCAGTAATTTTTTCTGGCGAAAGTCTTGGCATCAAATCATCTCCTTATTAAAAGATTAATTTTTGATTTAAATAATCGACTAATTGATCAATTGGCAAACGAATTTGTTCCATACTATCACGATCACGAATAGTTACCGTATTATCATTGATAGTATCAAAATCAACAGTAATACAATAAGGGGTACCAATTGCATCTTGACGACGATAACGTTTTCCAATTTGACCAGCAACATCATATTCACAGCTAAAATATTTAGATAATAATTGATAAACTTCTTCAGCTTTAGCACTTTGCTTTTTAGTTAACGGTAAAACTGCAGCTTTATATGGAGCAATGCAAGGATGTAAATGCATAACTACACGAGTGTCGCCACCTTCTAATGTTTCTTCATCATAACTATCACATAAAACTGATAAGAAAAGACGATCAGCACCTACTGAAGGTTCAATTACATATGGAATATACTTTTCATTAGTAGTTGGATCTAAATATTCCATTGATTTATTTGAATAATTTTGATGTTGGGTTAGATCATAGTCAGTACGATCAGCGATTCCCCATAACTCACCCCATCCAAATGGGAAATTATATTCAACATCACAAGTAGCTTTAGAATAGAAAGCTAATTCTTCTTTTTCATGATCTCTAAATCTTAGATTTTCTTTACTTAAACCTAAATCGAATAAGAAATTCTGACAATATTCTTTCCAATATTTAAACCACTCTAAATCAGTCCCTGGTTTACAGAAAAATTCTAACTCCATTTGTTCAAACTCACGAGTTCTAAAAATAAAGTTACCAGGAGTAATTTCATTTCTAAAAGCTTTACCGATTTGACCAATTCCAAATGGAACTTTTTTTCTAGTCGTTCTTTGAATATTTTTGAAATTGACAAAAATACCTTGGGCAGTTTCGGGACGTAAATAAACTACTGATTTATCATCTTCAACAACACCCATCCGTGTTTCAAACATTAATTTAAACTGACGAACATCTGTAAAATTGCTTTTTCCACAATTTGGACAAACAATATGATGTTCTTTAATATAATTAACAGTCTCTTCACTAGACCAACCTTCACTATGAACATTTGGATCATAAGATTCAATTAGTTTATCGGCACGATGTCTTGTTTTACATTCTTTACAGTCAATCAACGGATCAGAAAAACCGCTGACATGCCCACTAGCTTCCCAAACTTTAGGATTCATAAAAATTGCTGAATCTAATCCAACATTATATGGTGATTGTTGGATAAAACGTTTCCACCATAACTGTTTGATATTATTTTTCATTTCAACACCAACAGGACCATAATCCCAAGTGTTAGCTAAACCATCATAAATTTGAGATCCCTGGTAAACAAATCCCATTGTTTTAGCGTGATTAACTAATTTTTCCATATCTTTAGCTGCCATAATATAATATTCTCCTTTTTTATATAAATAATGAAAAGACTTGAACACAGTCAAGTCTATTATTGGCATTAATCATATATTTATAATTTTTCATGCACATATAAAATACCCTTATAGTAGTTGTTTGTCAACAAACTATAAGGGTACTAGACAAAGGTCCGTGCATTCAACCAGTCTAAAATATCTTGATAAACTTCTAAACGTTGGCTGTCATGTAAGATATCACCATGACTATCATTATATATTTTTATTTCTAGATCCTTTTGCCCTTGAGCCTTCAAATGATCATATAACCATTTAGGACCCATTCCAAAATTACCAAAAGGATCTTTTTTTCCTGATAAAATTAACACCGAAACATAATCAGGAATTTTTTTTATATTTTCTTGATTAGATACATCTTTGATCAATTCAAAAAACTGCTGATAAGCATTGTTGGTATAAATAAAATTAGTAAAAGGATCATCAAGATATTGCTGCATTTCCCGCTTATCATCAGTTATATAGAAGCTATCTCTATTTTTTGAAACAATTCGATTAATGAGATTTCTTTGAATCGTACGGGAGCGATGCATTTTTCCTTTAACTAAACTATCACCAAAGACAAACAACCTAGCCAAGTTATTAAAATGCCTTTTGCCACAAGTACCCATGATAATAGCACCTTGAACAAAATCACCATAACGTGCCAAATACTGGCGCAATACCAATGATCCAAACTGATTACCAATAATAAAATATGGAAGATCTGGATAACGCGCTGCCATAATATTTCTTAAGCGCTGCATATCTGATACAAGTGTTTCCGTTGCATCACCAACTCCAAAATAACCTTGTTCAAAATTATATAATGATGTCCCATGGCCAGGAAAATCACTGACAATAACCACAAATCCTTCATGAGCCAAATATTCTGCAAAACGTTGATAACGTCCTGAATGTTCTGACAAAGCATGATGAATCTGGACAATTGCTTTATAACGAATCATTACCGTTGGCAAATAAATATCAAATTTGACATGTGTTGCCGTTGTTGAAGTATACGTCTCCGTCGATTTCATAACCCATAATTCCCCCTCTTGACCTTTAACCATATTATATACACAATTAACCAAAAAATAAACAAATTCCAAAAAAGTTCACTTAAAACGCTTACATTTTTTACCTGTCTTTTATTTTTTAACATTTCTAAACAAATTTAGCAATATACAATCAATTCCAATTAATGATAATTGACTTTTAACAAATAAACCAATACCAACATTACACATATGCCATCCCCCTGGTTTCATTGTGTTATTTTAACAATAAGTATATTATATTAATAACTCTTTTGATCAATATTTTCAAATGATTAAAAAATAATCGATATCCAAAGATACCGATTATTTTGATTTATTTACAAGCAATAACTTCTACTTCAATTAAAGCGCCTTTAGGTAAACTTCCAACTTCTACCGCACTTCTTGCAGGGAATGGTTCTACAAAATATGTAGCATAGATTTCGTTTACAGTATTGAAATCAGCCATGTTATCTAAAAATACTGTTGTTTTAATAACATTAGAAAAATCTAATCCTTGACTTTCCAATAATCCTTGAACATTTTTTAATGCCTGATGAGCTTGAGCTTCAATTCCTTCTGGCATATTACCAGTTTCAGGATCTAGCGGAATTTGTCCAGAAAAGAAATACATATCACCAACATTGATTCCTTGACTATATGGTCCAATTGCACCAGGTGCTTTATCTGTTTTAACTACATTTTTCATTTTTCTATTCTCCTTTAAATTCTTTTTCTAATCTTTCTAATGCTGCTTGTAAGACTTTAGTTGGTGTAGCGATGTTTACTCGTTCAAAACCTTGACCTTCATCACCAAATACATAACCTTCATCTAAATACAAATCAGCATTGATCATCTTTTGTTCCAATTCTTGATAAGTTAAGCCATAAGCTCTAAAGTCTAACCAGACTAAATATGTTCCTTCTAATGGCAATACTTTAACTTTAGGTAATTTCTTATTAATAAAATCGACAACAAGTAAATAATTTTGATAAATCAATTCTTTAAACTCTTTTAACCAGGCGTCACCTTTAGTATATGCCAATCTTGTAGCTTCAAAAGAAATCGTATTTAAAGTATGGAAACCTTTTTTAGCTTGTTGTGCTACAAATTTTTCTTTTAACTCTGGATTTTTGATAATAATATTTGATCCTTGTAATCCAGCAATATTAAAGCTTTTACTTGGAGCAGTACAAGTTACAGTAATATTTTCAATTTCCTCACTGATTGTTGCAATTGGAGTATGTTGATGCCCTGGCATTGTTAGATCTTCATGAATTTCATCACTTAAGATAGTAACATTATTTTCTAAACAAATTTGACCTAATTTTGTAAGTTCATCTTTAGTCCATACTCGTCCTACTGGATTATGAGGACTACATAAAATAAGTAAAGTATTTTCTGGTTGTTTAGCTACTTGTTCAAACTTATCAAAATCAATTTCATAATGATTATTTTCATTGATCAATGGACATTTTACCAGTTTACGACCATTGTTTTCAATTGCTTTATAAAATGGATAATATACTGGTGTAAAAATAATTACCCCGTCACTTTCTTTAGTGAAAGCAGCTACCCCATCACCTAAAGCAGGCACGATTCCATTAGAAACAACGATCCAGTCTTTTTCAATATGATAATTATATTTATCTTGCATCCAATCAATTACAGATTGATAATATTCATCTTTAGCCACTGTATATCCAAAGATAGGATCATTTTGAAGAAATTCAATCAATCCTGCTTGAATTTCCGGAGCTAGTTTAAAATCAACATCAGCTACTGATAATGGAACAATATCATCACCAACATCTGATTTAATTTCCTTCATTCCTTCCCATTTACTAGAACCCTTATTACTACGGTTAACTAATGTTTCAAAATCATATTTCATAACTTACCTCCATTACACCCATATAGTTAAGGTGCTTAACTATAGTATACTATAACATTAAATAATTGCAACAAAAACCCTTAAAATGATTCCTGCAAATCTTTAAAAAATTCTTGATTTAATGCTTTTTGAACTTTTAGATAAGTTTGAATTTCGGCATCACTCAATTCTTGTAAATCATCCAAATATCGCTGATAGATCGTTTGATCTAATTTTTCATGTAATTTAATAATTGATTCGCTGGTGTCTGTCAAAAAAAGATTATATTCACGATTATTATTAGGATTTTTTATTCGCGTAATTAATTCTTTTTGTTCTAATTTTTTTAATATTTGACTACTGGCACTCAATGTTTTATTTAATTCCTTAGCAATCTTAGTAGCTGTTATCCCAGGAATTCGACCAATTATTTCTAGAGTTTGCGTTTCCACTGGATAAAGCATCATTCCATTGAAAAGACGGGGTTTATTGGCATACTCCTGCATGATATCAAACCCTTCATCAACAGTTGCAACTACTTCCATTAATAATTTCATATCCATACTGCTATCCCTCCAGCAAATTAATTTTAACAAATCTAATTATTAGTTGCAAATAAGCACAAATAAAAAGCAATAAAGTTGACGAAAATGGTTTAAACGGTTAAAATTATTGTGATATTAAAAATATCGATTTTCAATTAGGAGGAAAAGTAAAATGGCAAAATTTGTATGTACAGTATGTGGTTATGTTTATGAAGGAGATGCTGCTCCTGCAGAATGTCCAGTTTGTCATGTAGGTGCTGACAAGTTCAAAAAAGTTGAAGGTGAAATGACTCTTGCAGCTGAACATGAATATGGAATCTATGCAAAAACAGTAAAAAATAATCCTGATATTTCTGAAGAAGATAAAAAATATATCTTTGATCAATTAAAAGCTAACTTCGAAGGTGAATGTTCAGAAGTTGGTATGTATTTATGCATGGCTAGAATTGCTCATAGAGAAGGTTATCCAGAAATCGGTTTATATTGGGAAAAAGCTGCTTATGAAGAAGCAGAACATGCATCTAAATTTGCAGAATTATTAGGTGAAGACTTAGAACCAAACATGAAAGCTACTACTAAAGATAACTTAGCTTGGCGTGTTGATTGCGAATTTGGAGCAACAGCTGGTAAAGTTGAATTAGCTACATGTGCTAAGAAAAACAACTTAGATGCTATCCATGATACAGTTCATGAAATGGCTCGTGATGAAGCTAGACATGGTAAAGCTCTTAAAGGATTATTAGACAGATATTTTGGTGATAAATAATCATAATAGCAAAAACAAAGTATGGAAATCCCATACTTTGTTTCTTTTATTTATAATCAAATTTAAAACTTTGATAATAATGTTAATATTGAATTTTATAATTAATCTTTTTATCTACATTCAATTAACAAGTTATAAATATCATCTGATGTTAATGGATGAGCATTAGTTGTAATAATATCACAAGTATTTGCTACTGTTTTAGCAACGCTATCACTTAATTCATATCCTAACTCACTAAATGTTAATGGCAAATTAGCTTCTTTAATTAAACTGACTAAAGCGTCTAGTCCTTTTTTGGCAAGTTCTAATTCATCATCTGAATCATTATTGATACCCATAACTTCTTTTCCAAATATAGCAAATTTTTTAGCATCATATGGATACAAAATTTTATAATAATGAGGTAAAATAACAGCTAATTGTTTGCCATGAGTTTGATGTGAGTAAGCACCTAGACAGTTTTCAATACAATGGCATTGGAAATTACCCGGTTTACCAATATTAAATAAAAACGTTTGAACAAGTGATGCATCCCACATTAGATTAGAACGAATTTCCAATGTATCGTTACCATTAATCAATTCTTCCATGTTTTTTACAATATTTCTCATTAATCCAAGATTCATATCATCACTAACATTAAATCCAGTTCCAAAATAAGTTTCTAAACAATGAGTTAAACTATCAAAGACTCCTGGCATAAATACACTCAATGGAACAGACATAATATAATCAGGATTTAAACATACAAACTTCGCATATGGCCCAACAAAAGTTTTCTTTTGATTTAACTTTTCATAACATACAGCACCTAAATTATCCATTTCTGCTCCAGCTCCAGATAAAGTTAAAACTACACCAAAATCAGCCATATCTTCTGGTACTTGACCCTTTTCAATTTCCATTTGCCAAATATCTTCATCAATTTTAGCACCAGCTGCAATGACTTTACAACAGTCGACTACTGATCCACCACC
>NZ_CALUXO010000003.1 GCF_944324745.1 uncultured Thomasclavelia sp.
TTTATTTCATCCCCTTCTCTATTTGACACCTATATTCTAACAATAAAGCGGTTACATTCCATCTGTCGATTGTCATAAGATCATACTTACATTTTTCACTGTTTTTTATGACATTTGTCATAAAAAATTAATATCAATTATTAAAAATAAAAAACACTAACTTAATAACCATTAAATTAGTGTCATAGAATATTAATAATTTGATCATATTTTGCAATTATTATTTTAAACCACACATCTTATATAATTCTTCAATGCAAGGAGACTTATACTCAATATACTTTTCTATATCATCAGGAAATAACTGTGCTGCTTTTTCTTTAACTGCTCCATATTTTTTTACTGCTTCGGGATTGCTTCTAAGAAAGTCTCTAAACGTAAGATGATGATGTAGTTCTTTTGATTGTTGCGGACAGACATAAAGATGATGTGTCTGTAAATGAGGTTTATTAAAATATTTGAAAGCTTCTCTACCTTCAATACCTAGGTTGCCTTCATAAATATAACCAATAGCTTCTAATTTACTTACAATAGTATTAAAAACCGAATAATCTTTCATCACTACATCAATATCAATACAAGGCTTAGCCGACAATCCTTCTACCGAAGTACTTCCAACATGTTCAATACCGATAATTAAATCACCGATGGCATCAATTATTTCTTTTCTTATTGCCTCAAAATCAGATTTCCACTTTTTATCATATGGCAAAACTATAACTTTTGTTGTACGCATTTTTTAATCTCCTTTACCATTATTAATTTTTAAAATTCATTTATAAAGTTACTTGAAAGCAACCACATATCAAATAATAAACCCGTTAAGTTAATCGTATTAATATCTTATCATTTTTTCTAAAATATTTTCAATTGTCAATATTGTCCAAGATAAGACTACTATATTTCTTCAATTTTGTAATATCGTATTAAAAAGGATATTTTTTAAATAATGCAAAAATATCCTTTTTATTCATACTTATCTAAATATATTTTTATATTAACCCTGATAAAATAAGATCAGTTAATGAATTACTTCATAGCGTAATCTAAGATATGAATCTTCTAAAACTTCACATTCCTGCAGTTTCAAGACACCTAATTTTGCTAATTCATCTTCTGATAATATTGATTTTCCATCAATTAAAGTGGCTGTATCTTTACCCCCAATTAAAATAGGGGCTACTACAATATCAATATAATCAATCAGCTGTTCACGAAGAAATAGTCCATTTAATGTACCACCAGATTGTATCGTTATCCTGTCACAGCCATATTCTGTTTTTAGTCTTCTAAGTATATCATTTAGTAATAATTCATCTTGGTAAATGATATGAAGATTGTCTGCTTCTATCTTAAATGCTGGATGATCTTTATTGGAAGTAACCAATACAAATTGTTTCGATAAAGCACAAAAGTAACGAATGCCATGTTCATTTAAATGTTTATTATCAATTATAACGAAAGAAACTGGGGGTTTTATCTGGAATAGCAGCGGTATTAACGCCAATTTTAGCTTGAGTTCTTCCAGAATTAAGTGACCATAAATCTGTCGTCTGTTCTATTTCATAATATTGATGTAATCCCTCTTTAACCCCTGTAATTTTAGGAAAGTCTTTGTCGACATCTAAATTATCTGATGCTCCAGTGCTGATTTTGCCATCAACAGAAATCAACATAAATAGTGTTGTAATCGGTCTATCCATTTTATTCCTCCTAAAAATCTAATTTATCTCTTTGTTTGATTATATCATATCTTCGTTTATTTATTTAATTTATTCTCATTTAATGCTTGATTACAATTAACATAATGCTAATTATTGCTATTTTCCCTTGCATTATGTGAAATATACATCAAATATGTTAATATTATATAGTGGTTTATATTTATTTTAAAATTAAAATCTAATCTTACAATACACAATATTATAGCAACATTAAAACACCTTTTTAATTCGAATTATTCTATAGGGAGAATAAAATGAGATTACTAATATTTTTATTTATCTTATACATACTATTTTATTTTATTACTAGTAATTATTTTCTTATCATAGTTCCACTTGTTATTATATCTGTACTAGTTTTGATATCTATTCGTTCCTTGATTGATAATATAAAACTAATAAGAAATAAAAAAGTGCATAAAAATCAAAGAATAGCATATGATACGATTGGTATATACATTACTAGCGTAGTCTTAAGTATGGTCATTATAACTTTCTTGGCTTCTGTGTTTGTAAATTATACAAAAAATACCATTGATTCCTATAATTATCACAATAGCAATTATTATGGATATAAATCAGATTATGAAATTGACATATTGCAACCTATTTTATTATTTGATGGTATTGAATTATGTATACTATTCATGTTATTTTGCACTAATCATTACATATCCAGCGTATATGAAATTGACGAATACTATGCAAAAACAGAAAAAAAAATCAATTGCAAATAGTAATAAATCTTCTGTAAGTAAACCCAACTCAATTGCTGTAGAACATAAAGAAGAATCAAAAATAAATCAAGATACACCTATTAAAACAAATGAATTTAAAGATATCCCTAACTATAAATCACACAGCAACATAATAAGACCTAAAGTGGTTATCAAATCACTAACACGCACATATAAACAAAAAATTAGTAAATTTGATAATCTTAATCCTGAATCACTTCTTCATGAATTAGGCTATAAAGCTGGTAAAACGGGTTTATCACTCAATGAACGCCGTAAGATAATAAAGTATGCAATCAATAATTGTATACTATCCAAACAGGAAATTATTAATATCTTACAGCGAAATATAGCTATGCATAAAAACAACCCAAAGATGAAAATAGCAATTCAGGACTGGCAAAAAGATCTACTATATGTTAAAAATGAACTTTAAATATATTAAAATACCTGAGTATAAATCCAAATTATTTTGTACACAGTAAAAAACACGGTAATCTTACCGTGTGATTTTTTATATTAAATTACAGTCTTTTAATATTTTTTCAATAACTTCCCATACCATCAAAGAAGGATTTTCCCTATAAAAACTATAACCTTTATATCTTTGTAACTGATATCCATTAGCCTGATTAGATTGCATAATACATTTTGATCGTTCTATAGCTTTTTTTACATTATCAATCTTTAACTGTTCTAAACAACTAGTAAAATGATCTTTATGCTTATAATCATCCATGCTTAAAAAATGCTTGTTATA
>NZ_CALUXO010000004.1 GCF_944324745.1 uncultured Thomasclavelia sp.
TAATTGAAAAAGCTAAAAAAGAACAAGTACCTGCTGATGTTATCAAAAGAGCAGTTGATAAAGTAAAAAGTGGTGTAACTGAAAATTATGAAGAAAAAGTATTTGAAGGTTATGCAGCTGGTGGTGCAACTTTAATTGTTAATTGTTTAACTGACAATATTAATCGTACTATTTCACAAGTACGTCCAGCATTCACTAAATCTAAAGCTAAATTAGGAAATGAAGGTTCTGTTGCTTATCAATATGATACAATGTCTGTGGTAAGTTTTAAAGGATTGGATGAAGAAGCCGTTTTAGATGCTTTAGTAATGGCTGAAATCGATGCTAGAGATATAATCAGTGAAGATGATGGTTCAATTAAAGTTATTGGAGAACCATCAGATTTAAATAAAATCAAGGAAGCTATTGAAGGGGTAAAAGCTGATGTTGAATTTGATATTGATGAAATTCAAACAGTTCCTCAAGAAACAGTTGAACTTGAAGGTGAAGATATGGAGTTATTTGAAAGACTAATGAACAATCTTAATGATTGTGATGATGTTGATCATATCTACCATAATGTTGCCAATTATGATGAGGGAGAATAATCTCCCTTTTTTTGGAGGTAAAAATGGAAGTAACTTATCTTTATAATAGTGGTTTTTTAGTTGAGTTAGAACATCATTTGTTATTATTCGATTATTACCTGGGAAATATTCCTAAATTAAATCCACAAAAGTCCTTATATGTTTTTGTTTCCCATAACCACTATGATCACTATAATCCAGAAATATACAATATCAACCACCCTAATATTACTTATATCATCGACTCTACGATTGAAAACAAAGGAATACAAGTTAAACCACATCAGACATATAACATCGATGATTTAGTCGTTAAAACCCTTTATTCTACTGATTTAGGAGTAGCCTTTGTAATCAATGTTGAAAATAAAAACATCTATCATGGTGGCGATTTACATTGGTGGCATTGGTCGGGAGAACCTGACCAAGATAATAATTACCAGGCCGTTACTTTTAAACAAGAAATCAATAAAATTAAAGATATTAATTTTGACCTGTTGTTTACAGCTTTAGATCCTCGATTAGAAGAATCAATGACTTGGGGCATGAATTATATTATGGAACATATTTCGTCTAGATATGTTATCCCGATGCATTTTATAGAAAGTCCTGAAAAGATGCTTGATTCATTAACAAAGCCACCATTAAATAAATACCATAATATTATTAAAATAAACTATGAAGGAGAAAAATTTAACTTAGTATGATTAAACCATATCAACATGTTGCTAAATATTATGAAACAGATCAAATGGGTATTATCCACCATTCTAATTATATTCGCTGGTTTGAAGAAGCTAGAATCGATTACATGAATCAAATCGGCTTAACTTATAAAGAAATGGAAAACCAGGGAATTATCTCACCAGTACTAGAAGTAACTTGTCAATATTTAAATATGATGTATTTTGATGATACAGCCACGATCAAAGTAATAATCACCGATTATACCGGAGTTCGTTTTTCGGTAAAATATGAAGTCTATAATCAAAACAATAAACTATGCACTACTGGTACTTCTAGACACTGCTTTATGTCTAAAGATGGTAAACCCATTAGTTTAAAACGCAGCAAACCTGAATTTGACCAGTTATTTAAATCTGTTATTCAGCAAAACAAGTTAGAGGATGAGTAAGTACTCATCCTCTGTTAATAATAACTTTCATGATTATTTTTAACTCTAAAGATCAATCCAACTACTAATAAGGCAATCAAAATTATTCTTCCCAAAATTCCAATTTCAAAATATAACTCAAAAAAATGAAATACTACTAATACAATTCCCCAATAAAGAAAAACCAAAGCTTCATTATAAATATATTTAGCTTTATTTTTTATCAACTGTGGTGTTTTTTTCATCGATAAATGGTTCGTAACCAATAAATAAAAACTGTAAATAAAAGCCATGATTCCTAATAACATATAAATCATCCTTCCCAGATTTTAAATTATCTTGATTATATCATGAAAATCGACAATTACAACTACTAATTACTTCTAATCATCAATCCAATATCCCAGCTAAATAACTTTTCTACTTGCAAGATAATAACTAATCCTCTAGTGATTATCAAATATAAGATCGTTTTAATAGTAACCACCATAATATCATAAAAAACTAGCTTCAAATCTAGAAAGTAAACTACGCCAAAATAAACTAGTAAACTAACTGCCAACGATAAATAAATTAGAAATCTATTTTCATAGTATACCAACTGATAAAACAACCGTTTACTGATACCATTAATTCGCAAATTGACAATCTCGTGATATCGTCCTTTATTTTCTAATACTTGAATAACATAAACAATAATTACAATTCCTACAACCATGCCAGCTTTTAAAACTAACATTAATTGTTCAATTGTTTGAATTGTGGTGATTTGATTTTGATACTTATTAGTGGATGAAAATATTGTTGCATTTGGTAACCAGCGTTTGATTTCGTTGATTACTACCTTGTTATTATCTAATTGATCAACTGTTAATTTGATCGTACCACTATGACTGATTCCTTGTTGTCTTAATAAACTTGATAACATATCTTCGGGCATATAAATAACCAGATTTACATATTTATCATTAGGATAATCATCAATTAAATAATTATTTAATGATATTTCTAATTGATAATTAGTCTTGGCAATGGTCAAATTGGCAATTATAGTATCAATGTCTTTAACCTGATTTTCTAAACTTGATGATACGACAATTTGATCAATATCGTTTCCAGGTACTATAGTAATCTGCTGGTCAAGATAGCTTTCTAACTGATAAAAATAAGAAGCTGTTTCTACATGTTCTATAGCTTGCAACATCTGTAACTGATCATCATTAAATACCGCACTATTTTCATTATAAGTCATCGGTGGCATTTCTTGTTTAGTATTTACAACTAAAATTTCATTAGTTGCATATCTTTGATAAAGCTGCTGCAAATGATTTAAAAAGGCATCAACAATAATTGGTCCTACAATTAACGTAGTAAGCATAATAACATAAATGACATTCATCATTATTTTAGATAATCGTTGATTACTTTTTTGATAGATCTGGTAAAAACGATGATTGATGTTATTGGTAGCTAATTCTTTAGTCTTACCAACAGTGATTAATTGGCTTTTTTTATTAATAAGATGTTTATTTTCAATTTGATATAATCCATCACCGGCATCAATAACAATTTGATCATGTGATGCAATGACAATAGTTTTATGATACTTTCTAGCTAGCACCTTTAAATACTCCATTAATTCGATGCTATTATTTTTATCCAGGGCACTAGTTGGCTCATCCAAAACTAACAGTTCAACATTTTTAACTAAAGCCATCACTAAAGCAAAACGTTGTCGTTGTCCTCTTGACATATCCGTAACTTTTTGATTTATCTGCAAATTAAGATTCATTAATTGTAAATACTCATCTACTAGTTTTTCATCATATTCTTGATTATTTAAAGCAAACATACAATCAAGATTATCTTTTAAAGACAATTCTTCACTAATTAATTCTAAGTCTTGTAAAATATAACCAATATGGTTTTGTCTTATTTTAGCAATTTCATTTTCATTTAAATTATCAATTCGTTTTCCATTAAAATAATACTTAGTTTTAGATATATTTGATAACAATGATATTTCATATAATAACGTGGTTTTTCCACTACCGCTTTTACCGGTAATTACATAAATATTTCCGGGTTGCAAACTAATTTTTTCATTTTCTAATAAAACTAGTTGATCAAATTGAAGATGAATATTATTTATTTCAATCATATTATTTACCTCGAAGCCATGTAATTAAATTTTGTTTATCATAATATCTTTTTACCAATAAATGGACCAGCATTAAACAGCTCGATGAAAGAATAGCCAAGAAAATAAAATGTTGCCATGAAAATAAGAAATATCCAGCAAATTTTTGATATAGCTCAGGAAAACTGGCTAAAACAACATATAAATCACTTTGAGTATTATTAGCAATAATTAATGGTATGGAACCAATTAGATATATAACTCCCATCATCAAGAATATGATAATTAATTGATAGAGATAGTGGATCATATATAACCTATTACTAGCAGGATACCCAGTCATTTTCAGCATTAGATAAGTATTTTTATATCTTTTCAAATAATAAATTTCAATAATGATCATCCCAATAATAAAAATAACTATTTCAATAATCATCATAATTAAAGTATCTTTAATCATTTGATTATTTTCATTTTCTAAATCCGTTACACTTTGATATTCATTATAAACAAAAGTAGTATCTGATAAGGTACTGATTTCATTTTGAGTGACAAGAACGTTTTCATACTTATCAACATAAACCACCTTTGCATATGGTCGTAATTCTTCAATAACTGAATATCCCCTATATACATCATCATTTATATGAATAACACCATTATGATATTTCATTACCTGCTCATCAATCATTTTTTTCATTACGTCATAAAAAAGATAAACCTCATTATCACTAACTGAATTTGCGGCTATGATTCCTTTTACTTTAGCTTCATAATTAACCAGCTCTCCAATACTACTATAATCATAATACGGATTTGCATTAATTTCTGTGGCATCCAACTTTGAAGCACTCCGTGCCAGTGCATAAGGAACATTAATTTCTAATTTTAACGTATCTCCAACTTCAATATTATAATAATAAGCCATATTACTATTTATATATATTCCCTCACTATCACTTCCATCTTCATGATAAAATGGCAAAACAGTAAAAGGATAATTATCATCACTATCCATACCATCGTCAGCAGTTAACTGATGCTTTGTAACAACATTACCATCTCGTAAAACCTGAATTCCCATTTGATTCATATAACCCAGGTTATTAAACATCTTAAAATCAAATTGATAATAATCATAAATACTATTTACATGTTCCAATTGTTCAAGCTGTTTGACTACTGTATCATCTAAAGGATTTAGAGAATTTAAACTTTTTAAAGCATAACCTAGTTTGATTATCTTAAAAAAACCACCTTCATCATTTAAAACTAATAATCGAGTATTTACTATATCATTATTATCATAACTGACAAAACTTATTTTTTGATTGCTTTCAACATAAATTGTCGCACTTAAAAACAATAATATCATCACAATAAAACTCAAGATAACTCTTCTTAAATTATCTTTTCGATTTGAATAAAATAAGATCTCAAAAGTTTGCAATAAACTAACTTTCTGTTCCTTTTTATTATCTTGCTGCTCCATTTTAGAAATCATATTTCTTTTTTCTAAAACTAACTCTAAATGCTCAAATCGATAGATACAATCACATTGATCAATAATGTCTTCTTCATGACTAACTAAAATAATAATTTTTCCTTTTCTAGCTTCCTGCTTTAAAAGTTTCATGATCAATTGCTTATTTTCCAAATCTAAAGCAGCCGTTATTTCATCACCCAAAATTATATTAGCATCTTTAGCTAACGCACACGCAATAGCTACTCTTTGTCTTTCGCCACCAGATAAACTTTTAACCATCGCATTCTTTTTTTCAAGTAAATTTACTTGAGCTAAGATTTCATCAACATTATTTTTATGATTATCTTCTAAATAAAACTCAATATTCTTACCAACACTAATTGTATCGATCAAGATACTATTTTGAGCAATAAAAGCAATATTCTTATTACGAAACTGTTGCTTTTGTTTTTCATTATACTGCAATAATTGATGATTATAATAATAATTACAAGATTGATCAGATAGCATTCCAATCATATACAACAACGAACTTTTACCTACACCACTTTCACCAACAATAGCAGTTATTTGCCCTGGATAGGCACTAAAATAACCATCAATCAAACACTCTTTTTTCCCAAAAAATATATTAATATTACTAAGTTCCAGCATGATATCACCTTTTTTGATAGATTAATATAAAATTTTATAAACATCTAAATATGTACTTTTGTATTGTATTTTTCAATAAACTTTATTATATCAAAAATTGATGTTAGAAAAAAAGATTGTATTTCAAATATATTAAAAATAAAATAACATCTACTTTTCTTTGAAAAAATATAATAGTACAACACATATCTCTTTTTATTTCTTATATAATTTAAAATAATAACTCAAATATATATTTATTGATAAAACTAAATTTTTAAAATTACTAACATTACAATCTTTGCTTCTATTTTTACATTAAAAGCAATTTAATTATCTTATTAAACCTTTATATTTTTCCTAATTTTTGAGATAATAATTTTTACTTTTCAAAATTTAATTTGAGGGCGCCAATAGACGCCCTGATTAAATAATACTGTCTTCTTATATATTTAATGTTTCTGTACCATAAGCTGATCCATTGTATCTAAAATAAACTGTTACTTTTGCAGAATATTGATTTGGACGTGATATATCTCCAAAAGAAACAAGTACTCCTTTTTCTGTTTTACTAGTTTTAACATTACTTAATCTATCCGTAGAATTATCTCTTCTACCACTTAATTCCCCTATACCATAAATACTACTACTTACTGCTTTTGAAGCAGTATCTCTAACAGTAGTATATGAACTTGCACTTACACTTAACATAGTTAAAAAACAAAATACCATTGAACAACTTATAATAATAATTTTTTCATAATTAGTTAACCTCCTTAGAATTTTCTTAACATAGTTAATTTTTCAACTTCTTGTTTTTGATACATTCCTATCCTAGATACACCACTTATTGCACCAACAGCAAAGAAAACCGATAATAATGAGATGATTTTTAATAGTTTAATTTTCATGTTTTTTTGATACAAATAACCATTAGAATCGAAACAATAAATAAAACATAATTTATTATTTTAGAATAATCGGTTATATTAGCTAGCATTATCATAACCATTAATATGCATAATGAAATAAATTTATATTTTTGATACTGTTCCTCATCTAATTTTCTATTTTTGATTGGACTCAATAAAACAAATACTAATATTGAAAAAATGTAAATTGGTATTGAAAGGATCATATAATAATTTTCAGTCAATATATATATGATAAATATAGTTAGGTGTAAAGTTATGCATTTAAAATGAGTATCACAATGATATCCACCACTAAACTTTCTTATTGATCCAAATATTCCAAAATATAATATTGATTCTATTAAATGATTTGCGATATATCCAGTACCAATTACTAGTATTATGTCGACAATGGTTGAGATAATTGCTTCCATTCCATACCTGTGTACTTCATAAGCACTAACATTCACATTTTTTTCAAAAAATTTCTTTGTTATATTGTCAGCTAAATTTTGTATCAATATCCCACCTCCTGATTTTATTTTAGATATTTATCAAAAACAAAAAAGAGCGATGGGATAAATCGCTCAAATCGAGGACAAATTGCATTTAATTAAGTACCAAACTTATTTTTATAATAAACTTATCACTATTATCGATATCGATAGTTCCATTATATTTATCAACGATCTTACTAACACTCTTTAAACCATAACCATGTCCTTTTCCCTTTTTACTTTTTAAATTACTGTCAGCTTTTGAACTATCGATCACATTAACTATTTTAATAAAAAGAAATTGCATATCTTGTGTTATCGTTATTTCTATTACTTCTCTTCCATTTTCAATCGCATTGTCTAGTAAATTAGATAATAATTCATATAGATCATAGTCAATTATATTGATATTAGTTTTAATATTGATATTACAAAATACTTTGATCTGTTTGCTATAAGCTTCCATGATTTTGTTATTGATTATCGTATTGATTAATTGATTTTTTGTATTAATTAAGACTGGTATATTTTCTATTGCTGTTGTTTTATCTTGCATCAATAGTTTTATTTTTTCATATTCATGATTATTTAAATAATGATTGATTAATTGATAATCGTGTTTTAAATCATGTTTAGTAATTTTTAATTGTTCATATAATGTTGCTATTGTTTGTTCATTTCGTTTATCTTTTTGCAGTTGCTTATATTTGTTTTTAATCATATTTAACTGTAATATTTTTATAAATAGTACAGTTAAAACAACACATAAAATAGTTATTGCTACCATTAGCCAAACCAGTTCTGGTAATTTAACTCGTAAAACAATAAATATTTGAATTATTAATTGTAAAATAAAATGAATTATAAACATGATTGATGCCAGTAGTAGATTTAATTGTTTATTAAATTTTACATCATAACTTGGATACAATTTTTTTAGTGACAACAAACAACTGCCATAGAGTAGTTGTTTAACTAAAGAATTACCAAAAGAATCTAATTGACTAAATACTAAAACGACAATAAGACACATTATTCCCGTATATAAACCTTCAAAACAGGCAACAAATATAATTTCATCTAAAGCATTATTTGTAAAATAACAGGATATTAAAATTACATCGATTATTATAAATGTCGTTAATAAAATATCATAAAAACTGATATAGTTTGATATCGTTATTATCATAAATGTTGAAACTGTCAGGGCAATAAAATATTTTTTACGTTTATCTTTTTTGCTTTTTAGAAATGTTGTTATAAAGCACGCTAATAACGTGGCCTCAATAAAATTAATTATTATCCAGCTCATAAATATCTACTTCGATATATCTGATATTCTTTTAATAAACGCTGTTTACTGCCACGGGTATATTCAAGCTTGATATCATTTGCCATAATCAGATGTTCTCGGGCTATTTCTTGAATATAATTTAAATTAATGATTAGATGATTATTGAATCGATAAAAATAATCCTGATTTAATAACTTGATGATCTGGTTTAAGGATTTATAGGTTGTATATGTATGTTTATCACTGACTATAAATATTTGATTTCTTCTTGATTCGATATAGATTATTTCTTTAACCGGTATTTTTACTTCATGATTTTGATAGATAATATTAATTGCTTCTTTTTGATTTAATTGTTGATATTTTAAAATAAAGTTTTCAAAATCTTTATCTAATTGACTTTTTCTAATAAAGAAAAAAGTATTTTGGCAATAGCTGGGATAGACAAAATGATCAAAACTGGAAATATAGACTAAGATAGCATTAGGATATTTAGCTAAATATCGCTTTCCAAAATCAAAGCTTTCCTGATCATCAATCATAGCATCTAAAAAAATCAAATCATAATAATGATTGATCAACTCATCGGGTTGCTTTAATTTGTCGATTGTTTCCTTAAAATATTCTTTTAGCTTAGCTTCAATAATATTTTGATCATTTATATTATCATCAATAATCGCAATCTTCACCATATTTCCCTCCCCATATAGTTTATTTGATTATATCATAAGTTATTATTATTGACTAATTTTTAAAAATATTATTATTTATATAGTCTTTATTTAAACTAACATACCTGCTTAAATATTAATACAAACTAAGTAATATTTATTAAAACTATGAAATTAATCAAAAATATCATATTAATAAGCACCGTAAAATACTACTTTTATAAAACTATATTCTAAAAATTTTATCTTTTTTAAATTTTTCTGATACAAATTTATCATGAAGTTGAGACAAAAGTAACTATTATTTAAAGTATAATATAGACATGGTGCACCAGGCTGTTTTAATGGAGGGAGGATAGAAAGATGTTTATTTTCTACCAGCGGGTCACCACTAAAATAGGAGATGTTCCTCTAAATGGAATATTTGATTATCCTGTTTTTAATATTATATTTAATAAAGTCCAATAAATTAGACTAATTTAATATCTTATTTGACCCGTAAAACAGCGAAAAGGATGAGAGGTTGTGGCTCATCCTTTTCGTCTGGAATATTTGACAAATAAATAATATAATAATCACAACAATAAATCA
>NZ_CALUXO010000005.1 GCF_944324745.1 uncultured Thomasclavelia sp.
CTGAATATTGCCTAAAGAGCGATAGCTGCGATGCTTTGTACCCTTGGTTTCAGGGGAATAGAAGCTCTCGTATATAGAGAGATAGGTACGAGACTGCTGTTTTGTAATCTTAAGAAAGTAAGCCATAGGAACACCTCCGATATATAACACCATTACACCACTATTATAACACAAAAGAAAAAATAATAAAATAATTTTTAAATAAAAAAAGCCCATAAAATGGACTTAATTTAAATTTTTTAAAAAAGTTTACAAAAGAAACATGGTGCTAACTGCCAAAGACGGGTATCTCTATTTCTAATTCAGAAATTTCATTAGATTTATTTGCTATTGAGTTGGCGGTATTAGCAACCATCAAACTCATTACGGTTAATGCAGTTGCAACACCAGTTTCAAAATAAATTTTATTACTTTCTAACCATTTTTTAATTTTTTTATTTATATTTATAATTTTATCCTTAATTTTGTTTAACATTATAACATCCCCACAATTCTAAATGTATATGATGGTTCATAAACAAATGTCTTAAGATGCTATAATTATAACATGATTTTAAATCTAAAATACTATTTAAAAAACAAATATTAGAAATAGAATAGTAAATCTTATATTGCAGAAAACATGATAAATATTCAAAATATTTTAGATTTTTAAATCTTATTGTTTCAATGCTATTTTGATGATATAATATGAGTGACAGATTATTACCAATTCTCTCATTTGTTTTAATAATAATTACTATACTACTAGATTAGAGGTGATTATCAATAGAAGCATTTTTTGACAAAGAAGTCATCATTGAAGATCATTTTTGGAGAATTAATAGGAGTTCTACCAAAAAAATGAAAAAGAAGAATCATAAAATTGTGATTTTTATTGTAATTACTGGAGTTATATTTTTGCTAATATGTTTAATTACTCACGGTGTATTTGATCTGCAATTTTTAAGAGATATATTACAGCATATTAGGTTCGGTATATCTGAAATCGTTAAATTTAGCTTTACGGTTTATTTATATAAACCAAAAACAACTGATAAAAAGAACAAGAAGTTAAATAAAAAAATTAAGACCAGTAAAAAAACAATAAAATGATCAAAAATAAAAGATAAATAAGAGACATTTGGTTTAATAATTTGTTTAGCGGAATTATTTTTTATATTTCTTTCAAAAAATGATTTAATGATGATTTATTTAACTAATATGGTTGTGTAGTTGGCGCTACCAACCATATTTTTATCATAAGCCTTAAAAGATTACCTATCTTTATGCGGCATAAGCCCATCCTTATGCGCTGTAAGCTCATCTTTTACTTTCCTATGACAAAAATATATCCATCACAAACATTTTTTATTATGTCCTTATTTACCTTTTGTAAAATATATTAAACCTTACACACATATTCTAACATAGCTAAAATAATATCTCAACTAAATTCAGCAAAATAACGTCAATAATTTACTGTATAAAAAACTTTTTTTAATTTTTTTAAAATTAGTATTACCAATTTAAGATCTATCGGATAGAATAATATAATAGTCTAATCTGCTTTTATTCCTGTACTTCCCATGCTACTGCATAGTCGGTTGGACTGAAATTTGTATCTTGTAAAGCCTTATAAACCTTACCATCGGTAAATATCATAAACTCACCAGTTTTATACATATCATGTGCTCCAGTAGGTGCTTCATACGGTAAAGCATATTCAACACTTTTTGAATGCCAAGGTTTCCATAGAGTACGGTTTTTAATAGTCCATTCTGGATTACTAATACTATCATGTTCGGTAATACATTCATATGGGTATCCATTATCAGGATCTGTTCTAACGTCACCAACTTTATAATTATCTTGAGTCCATACATCAAACAAAGTCATACAAGCAATTCCTAAAGTTTTATCTTCGTTCTCTTTTACTTGTTCAATAATTGATTCCTTTTGAATTTGCTGAATAACTTCATAAGGATCAGGTTGACCAGCTTTAACTTCCCATTGTTGAACTATTTTATCTTCCTGTTCTACAAAGCTAGAAACAACCGTTTGTGTTTTAGTTAAAATAGTAGGGGATTCTGTATTTTCAACTTCTTTATAACCTTGCTCTTTTAATTGAGCCTCAGTTGGATTAAAAATCAACTGATTATCTATGTATATTTTTTTAGGTGCGTATCGTAACGTACCATTAACTAATTTTGCTAACATATTTTTTATTTAATTATTTATGAATATCAATGATTGTATAGCTAAGGTTAAATTATAGTTGTTTACCGTATTTTTATTTATATCGGTATGATTATTGTCTTAACACTTTAGCTAATGAATTAATTTATTTTTTATTACAAGTTCCTTTTGTATGTTATAATGATATTAAACAAAGAGAAGGGAGCTATTATTATGAAAAAAGAGGGGATATGTCCAAATTGTAACAATGTCATAATTGTAGATGATCAAAATCAAGCTAATATTTGTCCGATTTGTAATCAACCATATGTTAGCCAAGTTGCTATTAATTCTTATTATAATCAAGGCAATGCTCAAAATGGTAATACATCATTGTTGGATTCTTATACAACTAAGGTAAAAAGACTTTTAAGCGTTAATATGTACGCAGAAGCCCAAGAAGTTGCAAAAGAAGCTATAAAGTTATATCCAGACAAATATCAAGCCAGAGTTTTGGATGTGCTGATTAAAACAAATAACTATAAAATAACTAATATTGAAGATATATGCATACCATATGACACTTTTACGGAATTAGACAGACTCAAACAATTAGACAATATACGAGACATTGAATTTGAACAATTACATCGAAAATATTATGATTATTTAATCCAATGTGATAAACTTTGTCAAATCTGTAATAAGTTACCACCATTAAAGGTTTTTGAAATTTTACAGGTTTATGAAATGAAAAAAGATGTCACTACTTCTTTTAATGCAGATTTTTTTATTTATAAAAATCATATAAAACTTGATTCAACACTAATTGATATTTTTTATGAAGTTTATCCCACATGGCATTATATTAACGGATTAGCAATAACGTACACATTTAGAGAAAGAGATCATAGATTTCCTGGTGCAGTATACGACAATGTACAAGAAACATATCTTTTAAAAATGCGTGGCAGCATTGAAGAAAAAATTTCTATATTAGAAAGAGAAGCTCAACATACATATAACACCTCATCTTGTTGCCCGTTTTGTGGTGATCCAATAGGGCTTTTCCGTAATTGTCGATGTCAAAATAGCAAATCCAAATCTAAACACCAATTTTATTGGATGAGAAATAGATAAACAAATATTATATTTAAGAATACTTATTGAATTATTTTTCAATAGGTATTTTTTATATAACTTACGATTTTTTTAAGATATTTTCTTTATTTTAATACTTCTTACATAACATTCTATTGCACCTTGAACAATAAAACGATTATGGTAATACATGTTCTGAATTGTAAATTTATTACTAGAATAAACTAACTCATCATTTAAATAAACATATCCAACATTTTCAATAATTTCTATTCTAAATTTTAACCATTCATTATAATTATGCATACCTATATCAATGTAATCGTTATTTTCTAAATAAAACATCTTATTGTTTTGATTAACAAAAAAGCTAACTCCTCCACGGCTTGAGTTATCATTTGTTAATTGCAATCTTAAACCTTGGCCTATAGGTGCAGAATTATTAATTATTTTTACTTTCATTTCGTAAATACCATCAGTGCAATTTGCATAATCAGTTGGAAATATTCCATATATATCACTACCATTACAATTAAAATATAATCCATCATCTGTTATCTGTGGCTGATAAGGTCCTGCTTGTCTAGTAAAACCATTTTCTAATGGATCACCCATAGTATAATCCCATTCTAAATCCCAATCTATATTTTCATTGTTAATACTATCAATCATCATATTTCTTCGTCTTGAAAATATCATAAATATGGCACCTCAAGAACTTGACAAACATTAATTAATGGCTGACAATTGTATTGTATTGTATTGTATTGTATTGTATTGTATTGTATTGTATTGTATTGTATTGTCTATTTTATACACTTTTTTAAACACCTCATATAATATAATTCTGTTTATGTTATGATATCTTTTTAAATTTAATATATTTTAAAATTGTTTTTAAAAAACCTCCTTGAAAAAATAAACGATTACCAGTTGCATATAAATTAGAAGTTAATTCACTTTGGTAAATTACTTCATTGTTAATATAAATATAATTTTGATTATTAATTCTCTCAATTTTAATAGTTAATTCTATATCAAAAATAATATCGCTAATTTTTATTTGTATGTTACCTTGATTATATTTAATCTGATTACTATTAATAAAAATTTTATTACCATTATTACCATTAGACAAAATCAATCTAATTCCGTTAACACTAGGTACAGCAGATATGATAAGTTTTATTTCACATATACCTTCATTGCATGTTTCATAACCAATTGGTTCATATCTTATGTAATCAGTATTTCCATTTATAGTAATCCACAAGCCATTATCAGTTAATTCATCTAAAACATTCGTGCCCTGAATAGTCTTTGCAAAACCATTATCTTCTGGTAATCCAATTGTGTAATCCCAAACGATATCCCAATCTTGATTATCATCTTTAAAAGAATCATTTGTAATTCTTCGCCTTAAAAGTGACATAAAACCACCTCTAAGGCTTGACAAGAATTAGCTAATGCTCAACAATTGAGTTGAGTTGAGTTGAGTTGAGTTGAGTTGAGTTGAGTTGAGTTGAGTTGAGTTGAGTTGAGTATTTTTATACATTTTTATATCCACCTTTTCTTCATTATTTGCTTATCTACCATAAACTTTTAATCTTGTTCCTGCACCAAAATAGGTTGCTTGTGGTTGCATTTTTATAGAATTAATTTTTTCAATTGGATCTACAAAAGAATAGCCACCATTTAAGGTATTTATTGTATTTCCACCTGTCGTATCAAGATTACTATTAATGCACCACATATTCCAATAAAGGGGCTTAGCGTTTATTTTACCAATATAAGTTCGTGTTAAATCATCGGCTAAACTAATATTTGCCAAATAACCAATATTGATGCCAGATAAATAAAATGTAGCATTTTTATTGGCATTGGTATTATTCGACGTTCCTACATTTTTTAGAAAAAATATCATCTCATCACATTCAAAATTATTACTATCAATATCTTTATTTATTTCTAATATATTTGTTTCTTCATCTATTGTAATATCATTTATCAATTTCCATTCTTTCATTTCTTCATCGTCCTCCATCATTAACATTCTTCTAGCAAACAACATGATTGTTGCTCCAAATATAAAAATATTTTCCGATAAAGGTAGACAAAGAATAAGAAATTAATTTATCCTTGAGTGAGTGAGTGAGTGAGTGAGTGAGTGAGTGAGTGAGTGAGTGAGTGAGTGAGTGAGTGAGTGAGTGAGTGAGTGAGTGAGTGAGTGAGTGAGTCTATTCATATTTAAATTTTAACCTCCGTTTTTATTTTGTTATTTTCCATAAATATGTACTTCTACATTGGTTGCCTTACTTAATATTAATTTAAATTTATTGTTTTCTGAATAGGTAGCAGAATATACATATGGGTTCAACTGTTGCCCATTATTAGAATCTACAAATTTAATAGCATTTGAAATCCATCCCATAGCAAAGAATCGATTGTTATTTATTTTTTCAATATTAAAAAGAACTTGTTTATATGGATAAGCAGAACTCATATTTGCTGTAACATAATAAAGTAAATTTTGATTATTGAATTGTAAATTTTTAATTTGTAAATTATAATTATCATCAGCATCTAAATTATTAATAAACACCATAATCATAATTTTATTAACTTTTGATAATTCTGCGATTGTTTCATTTATATTATCAACATTGTTGTAGGTTTGAGAAAATATTTCATTCCATTCTTTCATATCGTCAATATCTCCCATTAACGTTCGTCTAATTGAAAGCATATAATCTGCTCCCAATAATGAAAAATATTTTTGAGAATACTTGACAACAATTAAAGATTAATTCAGAATTGATTGATTGATTGATTGATTGATTGATTGATTGATTGATTGATTGATTGATTGATTGATTGATTGATTGATTGATTGATTGATTGATTGATTGATTGATTGATTGATTG
>NZ_CALUXO010000006.1 GCF_944324745.1 uncultured Thomasclavelia sp.
CAGCTTGTTATATTCCCGATCTTTAAATGGTCAAAGTTGATGATTTAAAAGAATATATGTTATTAGTTCATATGATTTTATGTGTTCAATAGCTAAATGAAAAGTCTGAATAATTGAATTGAATTAATTATAGACAATTTCCGATTTAGCGATTAAAATTATACTAGATAGAAATATCTAGAAAGGTAGATGAAATAATGGCTAAAAAATTAGGATTTGGATTAATGCGGTTACCATCTTTGGATCCTGACGATCCATCTAAAATTGATTTAGAGCAGACAAAACAGATGATAGATACTTTTTTAGAACGTGGGTTTACATATTTTGATACTGCTTGGATGTATTGTGGTTTTAATAGTGAAAACGCTGCTAAAGAAGCTTTAGTAGATCGTCATCCTCGTGATAGTTTCACTTTAACAACTAAATTACATTCAAACTTTATTAAAACCAAAGAAGATCGGGATAAAGTATTTAATGAACAGTTAGAAAAAACTGGTGTAAGTTATTTTGATTATTATTTATTACATGATATTAATACTCATAGTTTGGAAGTTTTTGAAAAACTTGACTGTTTTAATTGGATAATGGAAAAGAAAGAACAAGGATTAGTTAAACATATTGGTTTTTCTTTCCATGATGGTCCTGAATTATTAGATAAAGTTTTGACAGAACATCCTGAATTTGAATTAGTTCAATTACAAATCAACTATTTGGATTGGAATAGTGCCGGAGTTCAATCACGTAAATGCTATGAAGTAGCAACAAAACATCATAAACCGGTCATTGTTATGGAACCAGTTAAAGGTGGTACTTTAGCTAAAGTTCCTGAAAATGTTGAAACAATGTTTAAAGAATATCATCCGGATATGTCAGTATCTTCTTGGGCAGTAAGATTTGCCGCTAGTTTAGATAATGTAATGATGGTATTAAGTGGTATGTCTAATATGGAACAATTATTAGATAATACTGGTTATATGATGGATTTTAAACCATTGAATGATGAAGAATATAAAATTGTTGATCAGGCAGTTGATGCTATCAATGCTAATATTGCTATTCCATGTACGGGTTGTGCTTATTGTCTTGATGGTTGTCCAATGCAAATTCAAATTCCTAAGTATTTTTCATTGTATAATGCAGATTTACAGGAAGTTGAAGAAAAAGGATGGACACCTCAAGGTGAATATTATGCTAATTTAACTAAGACTTTTGGTAAAGCTAGTGATTGTATTGCATGTGGTCAATGTGAAAGTGTTTGTCCACAACACTTAACAATAATTGAATATCTTCAAGATGTTGCTAAACATTTTGAATAAGAAAGATCCAGAGAAATCTGGATTTTTTTGTGTTTTTATTATTTTAAACAATAAAAAAATATTTTTGAAACGTGGCTTTTTTTCATGATTCTAACCAAAAAGTTACCAGGATACTAAAAAGTGCCTTCTTACTTTAAAAAACATTTATTGATATGATGATGTCATCAAGGAGGTGACAATAATGAAATGGACAACTAATAATGATTATCAGGCAGTTTCTTCATATAAAAAAGTTTTGAAGAACGTATACAGTTGTGCTTGTGGCAGTGCTTGTGGTGCTGGAGAAGATGAAAAACCAGAAGAAACTCCAAGTGCTTGTGGTAGTGCTTGTGGCGCTGGTGAATAATAGCTCACTACACAATTATTGTGTAGTGAATTGGTAATGGAAAGGGGTTTTAGATGAAAGAGTATTTTGCATATCAGTGGCATATTACTGATTATTGTGACCAAAGATGTAAACATTGTTATATTTTTAGTGAAAATCAAGATATTGAGTTATTAGAAACACCATATGATCAAGTAGTAGCGACGTTAAATGATATTGAAATTATGTGTCAAAAAGATGGGAAAATACCATATATTTATTTAACTGGTGGTGATCCTATTTTACATACGCGATTTTGGGATATTATGAACTTATTTAAAAAACATCAGATTGCTTTTACTATTTTAGGGAATCCATTTCATCTAAATGATGAAATTTGTCGAAGACTAAAAGCTGTTGGTTGTTTAAAATATCAGTTATCATTAGATGGATTAAAAGAAACCCATGATTATTTTAGAAAACCAGGTTCATTTGATTGGACACTTGAAAAAATAAAATGTTTAAAAAAAGCCGGAATTAAAGTGGCCATTATGACAACCGTTTCGGGAACTAATATCCATGAAATTCCAGATTTAATCGATTTAGTCGTTGAAAATAAGGTCGATATCTTTGCTTTTGGTCGTTATTGTCCTACTAGTTTAGAAAAAAGTACTCATATTGAACCTTTGGAATATAGACAATTTTTAGATATCTGCTGGAAAAAATTTGAACAGAATCAAAACACTCAGACTTCGTTTAATTTGAAAGATCACTTATGGACGTTGTATCTTTATGAAAAGGGTCTTTTAGAAATACCAGAAAATCTTGATGCTAATACTATATATGATGGTTGTCATTGTGGTAGTCATCATATGACTATTTTACCAGATGGCAAGATTTATTCTTGTCGTCGTATGGAAAGTGAAGTCGGAAATATTAAAGATAAATCTTTATATGAATGGTTCCATGATCAAAAATACGATCAGTATCGACAGTATCATAAATTTGAAAAATGTCAAAAATGCGAATTGTTAAGATTTTGTCGTGGTTGTCCGGCTGTAAGTTATGGTTATAGTCATAATATGTATGCCCCTGATCCACAATGCTGGAAGGAGGTTTAATAATGCTGGCGGTTGTATTAGATAAAAGTTGCAGTAGTGAGAAAATGACTTTTAAACAAATACCGGTTCCAACTGTTAAGCTGGGATGGGTTTTAATCAAAGTTAAGGCTTTTGGATTGAATCATTCTGAAGTGTTATTAAGACAATTTGAAGTTGATCAGGATTATATTAATAAACCGATAGTACCGGGAATTGAATGTGTTGGTGAAATTGCTGATCCGTCCAACAGTAATTTTAAAGTTGGAGATCGGGTAATTGCTTTGATGGGCGGAATGGGACGCAGTTTTAATGGTAGTTATAGTGAATATGCGCTGTTACCAATTAAAAATGTATTTAAGGTCAAGAGCCAATTAGCATATAAGAAGCTGGCTGCCATTCCGGAAACTTTTTTTACTGCTTATGGTGCTCTATTTGAATGTTTAAAAATTAAGGCAGATGAAACGCTGTTAATTCGCGGGGCAACCAGTGCTCTAGGAATAGCAGCCATTCAATTAGCTAAAGCTAATAACTGCCAGGAGATTGCTTCAATTAGAAATAAAAATAAAATAGATTGTTTAAAAAAATGTGGTGTAGATAAATTTGTTTTAGAAAATGAAGATTTTGAAACTTTTATTAAACAAGACTATCCTTCAGGGGTTGACAAAGTTTTAGAATTGATAGGGCCCAAAACGTTATTACAGTCAATGCGCATTACTAAAAAATATGGTATTGTCTGTCAGGTAGGTATTTTAGGTGGTAAGTATGTGTTAAATAATTTTGATCCGATCAAAGAAATTCCTAATAGTGTGTATTTAACTTCTTTTTATAGTAATTCTCCAACTAAAGAGGTTATTGATGAGATGTTTTCTTTTTTAGAGACAAAAAATATTCAACCTATTATTGGAAAAGTTTATCCTTTTAATAAAATTAAAGAAGCTCATTATGATCTTGAAAACCATTTAGTAACGGGTAAAAGTGTAGTAATTGTAGCTAAATAATGATGACGTTTGTTACAAGTTAATAAACGTTTTTTTATTTCTTAATTTAGGAAATATTTAGTATTAAATTCCGCATTAAACCGTTGATTTTGACCAGTAAAACTCGGTAAAATGTACCTCGTAAGTAACAAATAAGTAACAAAAAATCAGGACTTTGGAACCCTGATTTTTATAATTTCATTGTATAAATCTTCAATAACAGTATCTGTGTAAGTATCAAAAGTTAGATCCTTAAATTTATGACCTAGAATACGTTTTCTTGCAAATATATCTACACCGTATGTTTGGCATAATGTTGCAAATGTATCGCGGGTATCATGTATAGTGTGTTGCATGTTCAATTTTTTCATAAGCCCATGAAAAAGAGTACTATTAAATTTACTATAGCTTGTATCGATTATTCTTTTACCAGATTTTAGTAGTACTCTTTTAACGTATTGCTCTATAAAAGGGTGAATAGGAATAACACGATTTCTGCCGGCTTCAGTTTTAGATCCAGCAACTAGATAAGGTGTTTTCTTCTCCAAATATATATTAGTTCTTTTTATATTTAATAATTCACTTGCTCGTAATCCAGTAAAAATATAAATCAGTACAATTTTAGCGACTTCGCTGCCATCTTCTATTAAAGAAATTATTTCATCATCAGTAAATGCATAATGTTTTTCGCTTTTTGAAGGCTTACCGCATTTTATATATTCTGTATAATTATTATCGCGAGTAATAAACTGATGAATAACTGCATATTCAAAAACCTTAGAACACAATACTTTCATTTTAACTTTTGTGTCATAACTAGTTTTATCTTTGTCAAATATATCTTGTAAATCTGCAAGTGTTATAGTTGATATTTTTCTATTGTGAATAGATTTAAAATGTTTTATCCATGATCTGTAACCAGCAGCTGCAGATTTAGATAGTTTTGATAAATCTTCTTCATATATAATATCAAAAATTTCTTTAAATGTAGGAAGGTTCTTTTCACGCTGATCAACCAACTTTTGGAAAACATCTGGTGCAAGGGCACTCGCTTCTTTATCTGTTATGGTCTTTTTGTTTGTCAATCTATAAAGCGTTAAAGCATCATCTGCTTCCTGCCATGTTTCAAAGGTACCTATTGAAACCTGAATTTGATTGCCAGTTAATGTATCATAACCAGTTGTTACTTTAGCGCAGTATGGCCTTCTTCTTTTACCGGACAATTTTACTACTGTACCGGCTTTGTTTGGTCTGCGTTTAAATATTTGCTTTCTAGCCATAATTAAAACACGTCCTTTCAATTGTCATTTGCCTTGAACGTGCTCTTATGGTAAAATTGAGTACGTAAAAGGACTTTTGCAAGTTAATTTTACATTAGTGCATTGCCAGTGCACTTGAGACTTCACTGTTGCCAGCAGTGGAGTTTTTTTTATTGATTAAAATTGCTTCACCAAGAATTTTATCAAATTTTTTTGGTAGTTATGTTTTTTAAACTTACACCCCATTTTTGAGGTTCGTTTTTAACAAAATCACCTAGTTGATCCAATGTTTTGTTATTTAGCATTTTTAAATTTAAATTTACTGTATATCTACATTCTAAATCGAAACATAAGCAATATTTTGTATTAACTATATCTGAAAATGTAATATCAATTGATGTATTTAATTTATCTTGATTATCTCTAAGGGGTAGACATTGATATTTATCATCACCTAAATTCTCTCCTCTATATACGAAAGTAACTATAAAATTAAAATCTTTATTTACTTCTATCATAGATGTGGAATCATAACTTACCATTGTAACTAAAGGTGATTTTGATGATGATTTAATTTCTACTGCTGAAGCTTCTGCTCTACCCGTATTTTTTATTTTTAATTCAACTATCAGCATACAATTATCATTTGTGATAGCAATATCAGTCACATCGCAATGAAAAATAGGTCTATATTGCATTGCTAAGTCTTCGCGCCTTTTATTATCGTTATCTTTTATTGTCAACCAAACACCAGCTAAAGTTGTTATCCCGCCGATAACAGCACCAAAGAAATTTATCCAGGTATCTTTATTGGATTCGTCTATAAATCCTAGTCCAAAGGGATTAGGAGTATTAACTAGCCAATTAATAGCAAATGAAGAAATCATTAACATTAATATAAAAATTACTATAAAGCCAATAAAATAAATAATGATTTTTAATAATTTGTTTTGTGTTATCGATTGTTTAATGGTTTTTGATAACTTCGTTATGCAGCTCAATAGCGTTTTCTCCCTTTTCTGTTAATTTTTCATCCTTTAGATATCCGTTATCTGTTAAAAATTCCTTTTCTTTACTAAATTGAATACCATATTTATATTCAAAATATGATGGAATCCTTTTTCTATTAACATTCTTAATCCAATAGAGCATATACACGTGT
>NZ_CALUXO010000007.1 GCF_944324745.1 uncultured Thomasclavelia sp.
TGTTATGCTGGTACTTATTGGCGAAAAAGAAGATGTCACCGATCAAAGTAATGTTACTGTTAGTAGTGATTGCCTTTGTAGGAGTATTAGTCGGATTCTTTAATCCAGGTTTACAATATTAAAAAAGAAAAAGTTATATAGAGGCCAAAATTAAAAATGCTTATCTTGAAGAGATAAAATATCAAAGTCGAATGTTGAATAATTTAAAAAGATGGGCACGAAACACAATTACTTTTTCCTCATTTGCCATAGTCCTTATTATGTTTGGATCATCACATTTAAGCATTATTGTTATTAGTAGCCTAATGATGATAATAAGTATAATTTTGATTTTGATGATAATTTAAATAAGATTTTTGCCAACATTAATAACTAAAAGAAGCAGCATAATGATACATACCATATTTATAATGTATCATAAGCTGCTTCTTGTTATTTGGAAATAATTTCTACGCCAGTTTCGGTTACTAATAATGTATGTTCCCATTGAGCAGATAATGAGCCATCTTCAGTATAAACGGTCCAATTATCATCAGCATCAACAAAAACATCACGCTTTCCTAAGTTCAACATTGGTTCAATAGTAAAGACCATTCCTGGAACTAGAGTTACAGTTTTTTCATTTGGTTCAAAGTGATAGACATATGGATCTTCATGAATCGCTAAACCAACACCATGGCCACAAAATTCTCTAACGACACTGTACCCATTAGCTTTGGCAAATGTTTCAATTGCTTTACCAATATCTCCAACACAACTTTCATAAGGAACAACAGTAGCCATTCCAATTTCTAAAGCTTTTTTAGTATCTTCAACTAGCTTTTTAGCTTCATCACTAACTTTACCAATCATAAACATTCTAGAAGCATCAGCATAGTATTTGCCTACTTTTGTTGTTGCATCAACATTGACGATATCGCCTTCTTGTAAGATTGTCTCTTCACTTGGAATCCCATGACAGACAACATCATTGATTGAAACACAAATGTGTTTTGGAAAGCCCATATAATGATAATCAGCACAGACAGCATGATGTTTTTCGGTATATTCTTTAGCCATAATATCAATTTCTTCAGTTGACATTCCAGCATGAATATTTTCTTGAATATAATCTAATAGTCCGGAATTGACAATTGCAGCTTGTCGGATTCCTTCAATTTGTTCAGCACTCTTTATCATTTTATGTGGTGGTATCTTTTTACCAGCTGCTTTTAATTGATTTAATTTTTCATCAAATTGTAAATGACATTTTTTATATTTTTTTTGACTTCCGCACCAGCAGAGATCGTTACGATTTAGTTTCATATCTAGCCCTCTTTCTTATTGAAATAGTATAACACTTTATAATAGAAAATCCAATTAGCTAGAGCTAACTTTTTTAATTAATAACTCTTTTTGATGATGTGAAAGTTGCTTTATGGCATATTCACGCTTTAATGCAGTACTTTTATCATCATATTCTTCATAATATTCAAGAATAACTGGGCGACGAGCTTTGGTATATTTAGCTCCAGTTCCGGCATTATGAGCTTGGATTCTTTTATCTAGATTAGTAGTCCAGCCTGTATAGTAACTATTGTCTTTGCATCTTACAATATAGACATAATGTTTTTTCATTTATTTCACCGTAGTTATTATAACAATATTTTGTAGTTTTTTAATGACTAAATTGGCTTTTTGTATTAAGATACTTATCATGAGGTGTAGTTATGGTTGATTTTAATAATTTAATTGATTTACAAATAGAAATTTTTATTTTGATTTTTATTGGTTATGTGTTGCGAAAAATTAATATTATATCGAAAGCAAATCGTAAAAGTTTAACAGATCTGGTAATTGATGTAGTTTTACCAGCCAATATTATTTATTCATTCATGATTGAAATGACCAGCGAGATTATTATCAGTTCATTAGAAATTCTATTAGTATCAATTGTGATTCAAATTGGCTGCCAATTGTTTGGAAAATATTTTTTTACTAAAGCTAATAAGCAGCAGCAAAGTGTCTTACAATATGGAACGATTTGTTCTAATGCTGGGTTTATGGGGTCACCATTAATTCAGGGGTTATATGGTTTAGATGGTCTGTTATTTGCATCAATATATTTGATTCCTCAAAGAATTGTGATGTGGTCTGGAGGTGTCGCTTGTTTTACTGATGCCAAAGGAAAAGATGTAATAAAAAAAGTACTTACACATCCTTGTATTATTGCTGTTTTTATTGGAATGATTATCATGATAACTCAGGTGCAATTACCAAATTTTTTAACGGTTACGATCCAGTCAGTCAGTAACTGTACAATCGCATTGTCAATGATTGTCATTGGTGGAATTTTAGCAGAAATTAGATTTAGAGAAGTAATAAATGGACTAACAATTTATTATAGTGTTATTAGGTTGATTATAATTCCATTGCTGGTTTTAGCAGGATGTGTTTTATGTTCATTACCAACACTAGTTACTGCTGTCGCTACGGTTTTAGCCGGGATGCCTGCAGGTAGCACTACAGCTATCTTAGCTGAAAAGTATAATGGTGACTCTCGATTAGCTGTGGAAATTGTTTTTTTATCGACCGCATTATCATTATTTACAATCCCTTTATTATGTTTGATCATAAATGTAGTTGCCTAATAGCTAGATGTCATCTTTTGTGATAAAATAGTATTACAAAAAGAAAGATATGTAGGGGGGTGAAAGGATGATTTGTAACAATTGTGGATGCCATTTTACGGGTTCTTTGACTTGTCCGTTATGTGGCAGCCGTTGGGGACGTAAAAACAAATGTCCGGTTTGTGATAAACCGATTCATCTAGGACAAACAAGATGTTCTAATTGTGGGAATCCATTGTCTGATAGTATTTCTAGAGCCAGTGACTATACAACTTCTCGAGTTAGTCAGACAAATACTGTAGAGCATACAACTAGCCAAAATAATAAAAGAGAAGATAAACGTAAAAGAAAAAAAACGTTATTTCAACCTTTAGAAATGTATGATTATAAAGCTAGTAATAAAGAAATCAAAAAAAGATTTGATGAAGCTAGAGCTAATATTTTTAATCATCGTCACGAAAAAAGAAATGGTGAAAAAGTTAAGCGAATTATTACAATGATCGTTGGATTAGTATTTATTTTAAGTATTGCTGGTTCTTTATTTAGTGTTGTTTTGAATTTTGTTGATAATGATTTTAGTTTTGAAGGATTTGATAGCACTGTTACTTTAGATGAAACATTAAGCAATGTTAATATTAGTCGTAATAATACTAATTTAGAAATGGCTGGAAACTATAATCAAGATAATAGTGTTTTAATAGATGGTGATAATTTATATCTTGGTTATAATGATTGTGTATATCGAACTGACAGGGAAATAAATCAAATGAATACTTATTTTACGCCTGGAAGCTCTTCGTTATATCTAGAAGGTGATAATTTATATTGCAGTTATTATGGGGAATATTATCGTTATAATTTAACGACTGAAGAAGAAACTTATTTATTTGATATGGATAAAGTATTGCCGATTGGCCAAGGACAGTTTTTGTATTTAGATAATATAAATGCATTGTATCTATATGATGGTAGCCAAAGTAGACTGCTTAGTGGTGATAATTATGTTTATAGTTTTGCCTATGATAGTGCTAGTGGTCTTGTTTATGTTGCTGGTGATGATAGCGAGATTAAAGCACTGGATTTAAACGGGCAGATTGTTCATCGTTATGGAATATCTTGTTATGATGATATTTATGTTGATGGAAATTTGCTTTATTATCAAGACTATGATGGTATTTACAGTTTTAATTTAGATGATGGAACAATTGATACTGTTTTAGCAACTGATGAATATCTTTATAAATATACAATAGTTGATGGTGGTATTGTTTATACAACAAGTGATGAAAATATGATCTTTTATAATAGCGTAGAAGATTCTTATACCACAATTGCAGATGATGTTAATGAATTTAATATTGTCGGTAACTATATTTTGTTTGAACGTTATGAAGATGGTTATCGCTGGTATTTTAGTAACAGATATGGTGAAGTCTGTCCGGTCGATTCATTAATTAATACTGCAGTATATTATTAAGGAGACTTAGCTTAATTAGTTAAGTCTTTTTTTCATAAATACAATATGGTAAAATGGAGACATTAAAAGTAGGTGATTTAATGAAAAAATGCAAGAATTGTGGAACATTATTAAGTGATGAATATGCATATTGTCCTGAATGCGGGATGCCAATAGAAAAGGAAAAAGAGAAAAGTTATTGGTTTGATAAAAAAATTTGGGCAGTTTTCATTGCATTGGCGATTATTACCTTGCCAATGCAGATGTATCTTAATAGTTTAACGCAGGCTAGTAATTCTAGTCAGGCAGCTAATAAAACTAGCGAACTGACGCCTAGTGGTCAAAATGGGGCATATAGTCAGGCAACTAATATTAATTATTTGGGAATTAGTTACATTAAAGATGATAGTATTTATATTACGATGAATCAACAAGTAATTAAATATAATAGTGATTATTCTAGTCAAGAAGTTTTTCTTGATGGCTATAAAACAACTTTAAGTGAAGATGAAAATTATTACTATTATGTAGATGAAAACAATGACTATATCAGGCGGGATAAAACTACTCAGGCTGAAGATAGTTTATTGATGAATGTTTATTATGTCCATAATTTAGGTGATGTGATTTATTATCAAAATGACAGTGATAATGAATCAATCCATTGTCTTGACTTAACAACAAATGAGGATACTAAAATTAATGATGAAGTATCTTATTGTTTGATCGTTGATCAGGAAAAAGAATATATTTTTTATGTTGATTATGATAATCAGTTAAAATCAATTAAATTAGATGGGAGTGAGGAAAAAGTAATTGGTGAAGGAACTTCTGTCTATACTTATGATGGCGAATATTTATATTATATTACTAGTCAAGGTTTAATGAAAAGTGATGTAGATGGTAACGCAGAAATGATTTATGACAGTACTACGTTAGGTTTAGTAAATATGATTGGTGATAAATTGATCATTCAGGATAATGATACTATTTATCAAATGGATCGTGATGGTAAAAATTTGACAGAGATTTATAATAGTTTGACTAGTATGACTTTTGAAGTTGTTGGTGATAAATTATTAGTATTATCAACTGGCAGTGATTTAGGCAATGGGATTACCTATCAGATTGTTGAATTAGATGGAACCAGTAAATCATTAACTGATAATCAAACAGGAATAGCTGGAAATGAAATTTAGGGGAGAAAAAGATGAAAGTAAAAGAAATTATTGCTGCTACTAATGGTAAATTATTGAGTGGTGATTTAGAATTAGAGATAACAGGATTTAGTCAAGATAGCCGTCAGGTTAAGCCAGGAATGATGTATATTCCAATAATTGGTGCTCGCTTTGATGGCCATGATTTTATTGCCAGTGCTTTTGAAAATGGTGCCAGTGCCATTATAACTAGTCGGGTTATTGATGATAAAGAGCATACGGTTATTTTGGTGGATGATACTTTAAAAGCATTACAAGATATGGCTAGTTATTTGCGAAGTCATCGAAATGTTACGGTGGTAGGAATTACTGGCAGTGTTGGTAAAACTAGCACCCGGGATATGGTTTATAGTGTTATTAAACAAAAATATAAAACATTAAAAACAGAAGGAAATTATAACAATAATATCGGATTACCGTTGACGATTCTTCGCTTGCAGGATGAACAGGTTATGGTTTTAGAAATGGGGATGAATCATCTAAAAGAAATGGAAGAATTATCATTAATTGCTAAACCAGATATTAGTGCTATTACTAATGTTGGTACAGCTCATATCGGTGAATTAGGTAGTCGTGAAAATATTTTAAAAGCTAAACTAGAAATTATTACTGGAATGAACGATGGTAGTCTTCTAGTTATTAATAACGATAATGATATGCTGCAAACAGTTAAAATCGAGCGATTGCAACTTATTAAAACGGCAATTGATAATGATGGTGATTTTAAAGCATATAATGTGATTTTAAATGATAATTCCAGTGAATTTGATTTAAATTATAATCATCAGACTTATCATATAAAAGTTCCCGTTCCTGGAAAACATTTTATTTTAAATGCTTTAATTGCGATTGCAATTGGAATATCACTTGATATAGAAATGGAATTATGTATTCAAGGGATAAATGAATTTAAATTGACTAAAAATCGGATGGATGTTATTGAATTGAAGGATAACATAACTTTAATTGATGGGACATATAATGCCAGTGAAGATTCGATGAAATCTAGTCTTGACGTTTTGGCAACTTATAAACGAAGAAAAATAGCTGTATTAGCTGATATGTTAGAATTGGGTAAATACAGTGAAGCAATTCATCGTAATATAGGTAAATACGTTGCTGATAAAAAAATAGATGTTTTGATTACTGTCGGTAAGGAAGCTGAATATATTGCCCTGGCAGCAAAAAATGCAGGAATGAAGGAAATTTATTGTTGCCAAGATAATCAAGAAGTGCTAAATTGTTTAGAGAATAATTTAGAAAGTAACGACGTTGTTCTGTTAAAAGGGTCAAATGGAATGAAGTTGAAAGAAGTTGTTACTAAAATAAAGGAGAAACGCTCATGAAACAAAAATTGTTAGTATTATGCGGAGGACAATCTAGTGAACATATTGTTTCTAGAATGTCTTGTACCTCAGTATTAAACAATCTTAATAAAGATAAATATGAAATAACTTTGGTAGGAATCACTCTTGATGGTGATTGGCATTATTTAAATCCTAACCAGTCAGATTTAACTAGTGAAACTTGGTTAGATGGTAGTGAAAAAGTCAGAGATATTTATGGTTTATTGAAAAGTCAAGATGTGGCTTTTCCGGTATTACATGGCCTATATGGGGAAGATGGGACAATTCAAGGATTATTTGAATTAGCTAAAATTCCATATGTTGGCTGTCGAGTATTATCTTCTAGTGTGGCAATGGATAAAATTTATACTAAGAAGATCTTAGATACTGTAGGAATTCCTCAGGTAAAATCAGTTTATGTAAAAAAACGTTATGATGATAAACTGGTTGTAGTTGACAATAACTTTGATGAACATGATGATGTAATTAATTATATTAAAGAAAAGTTAGGTTATCCTTGCTTTATTAAAGCTAGTCGTTCAGGATCTAGTGTTGGTTGCTATCGTTGTAACAGTCAGGAAGAGTTAATGGATAAATTGCAAGAAGCAGGAAAATATGATCGTCATATCGTAGTAGAAGAATGTATTGATTGTATTGAATTAGAAACAGCCGTCTTGGGAAATGATGATGTTATTGTTTCTCGTGTCGGACAAATTATGCCACATGGTGAATTTTATACATTTGAATCTAAATATGAAGATGAAGAAAGTAAAACATGTATTCCAGCGTTAGTTGATGAAAAAATTCAAGAACAAATTCGTCAATATGCAATTAAGGCTTTTAAAGCGATCGATGGACACGGGTTAAGCCGGGTGGACTTTTTCTTAGATAAAAAATCAAATAAAGTATATTTAAATGAAATTAATACGATGCCTGGTTTCACTAAGATTTCCATGTATCCTCAATTGATGGAAGATTTTGGTATCAGTTATTCTGAATTACTTGATCGTTTAATTGCACTAGCAATGCAAAAATAAGAACCTGTGGGTTCTTTTTTTTTGTAGTTGGCTATCTAAAAAATGAGATAAATTTGAAATAAAAAGCAGTCTTTTCTATACTATAATATACTTGTTTAAAAAATAGCTTTGGCATATCAAACTATAAAAATTATCTAATAATGGAGCAATAAGATGAAAATTATA
>NZ_CALUXO010000008.1 GCF_944324745.1 uncultured Thomasclavelia sp.
TGCTTAGAAAAAGAATTTATAGATTGTAAAATTTGTGTTATACTTTCCATGATGAAGAAACCGTCCTTTCGTAGTTTTTGTGGAGAAACAAGTATAGCACGGAATCTTCATCTTTTTTAGTAAAATCGTAAAAAAGATGATCAAAGAGATATAATCAGTGATCATTTTTACTGTTTATATATACAAATTGATATGGGAGTGTATTTGTATCGCTTAACCGATTTTTGACACTACCAATGAAACTAGGAGGTGAGGTAAATGAAAACTCATGAAGTGGAATTATTAGTTGGGTTGTCAAAACAGACAATTCTATATTATGAAAAAGAAGGATTACTGAAAGTAAAACGTGATGTTAATAATTATCGTGACTATGATATGGATAATGTTGAAATCTTGAAGCTGATCAAATTGCTTCGAGAAATGGAAATATCAATTGATGAGGTTAAATTGATTTTAAATAATCAATTATCAATTAGAGCGGCATTAGAAAATAAAAAAGAATTTATTAATCAATCTAAAATAGAGTTAATAGATATTGATCAAAAAATTGATGAGTATATTAAAAGAAACCGAGTAAAAGTTAGTTTTAATCAGCAGTCGTTAAAGAATTGGGTAGATAAAGAAACTTTGTTTGCCAATGAAGATGGATTTAGTTTTAAGGGAATAGTGATTGATTTTAAGCAAATAAATCAAATAAAGTTATCGATATGTAGTGAAGTTTATCCAATTGATCTATTAAAAATTTATTTAAATTATTATATTGATTTTGATATTGAAACTGTGCGAGATACGTTTTCATTTCAAATATTAAATAATCAGGCAATAAAACCATTGTTTGATTATTTACAAAAACATCAATTAAAAATCGATGATCCATTAAATCTAGTAGAAGTATATCAAAAAAATGACTTAGTAATGGTCGAAAAATATTTAAATCATCATTTTAGAAAATGGGCTCAAAAATATCATTTGGATAATCCTCGAACATCAGTTACTGGGATTAACAGATTTATAAAATAATGTTGAAGTCATCAAAACAACGTTGATGCCAAAAATATCCCTTTTATATTAATATCAGCTATAATATTAGTATACAAGGAGATATAAAATGAAAGAGAAAATAATTATTGGTCAAAAAATTACAGTTATTGGAATTGTCGGTGGATATATTTTGTGGATCTTTTTTAGTTTGATTTTGGCAGTTGGTTTTTATAATTTAGTTGGTAAATATTTTTTTGGCGATGTGAATATCAATTTATTTATTTCCATTATTATATTTATCATCTCCGAGATTCTAGTAACTCCGTTACTAGGAATGGGCGATTATTTAGAATTTTCGGACACTACTGTGAATTATTATCGAGTAAGTGGTTATTTTCAAAAGTGGCATCGAGCATTAATGATTATTTTTAAGCATCAGGATGTTTATTCATTTAAAATGAAGACTAATGATATTTTTAGCTTGCAATTATCTTATGTTCGGGTTTACATGGTTTATAATCAAGTAGGCTATCAGTTAAAAATGACGTTTTTATTAAATGATGGCAGTATAATTTCTGTTATGCCATCAGGAATTGATGATATGGAAAAAGGAAAATATGAACAAGCTTTTAAAATTCTAGAAAATAATGGAACCAGTATTGTTGATAAATACCGGCTAAGAAAAGTTTTAAACGATAAAAATAGTTTTTATCTACATATTAAAGAACTTGAGGAACGAAAAGATGATTAGGATTTTTTTAAAGTGTAGCGATGAAACTACCAAACTGCTTAAACAACTGTTACTAAATAAATTAGATGATTGTAAATTTATTGATCAAGATGACTTAGATGAAACTTGTATAATAATTAGGGAAATAATAGATAATATTAATGATGTAAAAAAGTATCCAGGATTAGTTTTCGTTGTTAGTGATGGGCGGTATATGTTTGATTTACTGGAATATCAGCCCCTAGGCTTTATTCGAAAAAATTGTTTGGAAAGTGATATTGCTGGAATTGTTAATAAGATAAACTATTTTAATCAGGGTTTGGAAACATCAATTGATTTTAAATCTAGTTATTCAACTATTCGACTGCAAATTGAAAATATTGTATATATTGAATCATATGCCCATTATTTAATTGTTCACAGTAAAAGTTCGAGTGTAAAAGTTAGGGAAAAACTATCAGCAGCTTTAAATCGTTTATCTTCATATGGCTTTGTACAGGTTCATAAATCCTATATCATAAATAGCCATTATTTAGTCAGTAAAAATATTAAAGAAGTTATCTTAAAAGATAGAATAGTTATTCCTGTTGGCAAGAAGTATCAACAAATAGTGAAACAGATTTAGTACTAACTTAGCGTTAGTACTTTTTTATAAATAAGTTAAATATTTGTTATTTTTAATAAAAAATTATAGAATTTTAATCTTAATACTTTCTTAATACTGTTATATGAATCTTAATACAACCTTTATAACTTCAATGCTAAGATGAATGACGTTGAATAGATATAGGTGCTTTTATTCAATGTAAGATTACTTAAATAACTGACGTTACAGTAAATTACTAAGATTAATCTTACTGGAAGGAGAGGATGATTATCGCGGTAATTTAAGTTTAGTTTTTTATCGATAGTTTATGTTATTACAGTAATTAGGAGAAGTATTATATGGATACCAATAAAAATGTATCAAAAGATGTTAATCAGATTATATATTTAACCCCTGTTGCGGCCTATCAAATGATGGATTCTAGTATGGATGGACTAGATGATAAAGAAGCCGACAGACGGTTAAACAAATATGGTAAAAATGTAATTATAAAAAAGAAACAGGATTCATTGTTTAAGAAATTTATTTCTAATTTCACTAGTTTAATGGCCTTGTTATTATGGTGTGGTGGTGCCATGGCGATTATTTCTGGAAGTATTGAATTAGGAATTTCTATTTTCTGTGTTAACTTAATCAATGGGTTATTTTCATTTTTTCAAGAGTTTAAAGCCGAAAAAGCAACCGGTGCTTTACAAAAAATGATGCCTTCTTATGCTCGAGTAATTCGAAATAAAAAAGAAATTCGAATTTTGACTGAAAATATTGTTCCTGGCGATATAATGATCTTAGAAGAAGGTGATCGGGTAAGTGGTGATGCCCGGATATTACGTTGTAGTGATTTTCAAGTCAATCAATCGACTTTGACTGGAGAGAGTAATCCGGTTAGAAAAAGTTTTGAGGCTTTAACTGAAGAAACAAATTATCTAGAAGCTGAAAATATGATTTTTACTGGAACAACAGTTTCTTCGGGAACTTGTTGCTGTGTGGTTGTTAAGACCGGGATGGATAGTGAATTTGGAAAAATTGCTAATTTGACACAAAATACTGAAAAAACATTATCACCACTGCAAAAGGAATTAAATGTTTTAACTAAACAGATTGCCTGCATTGCTTTAAGTATTGGAATAGTATTCATGTTGATTGCAATCTTTATCATTCAAGATCCATTGATGGAATCATTTTTATTTGCATTAGGAATGATCGTTGCGTTTATTCCTGAAGGTTTATTACCAGCTGTTACTTTATCTTTAGCTTTGTCGGTTCAACGAATGGCTAAAGAAAATGCCTTGGTAAAAAAATTATCGGCAGTAGAAACTTTAGGTTGTACTAATGTTATTTGTAGTGATAAAACCGGAACACTAACTCAAAATGAGATGACAGTTAATCATTTATGGACGATTGAAAATGAATTTACTGTTAGTGGTGAAGGATATAATGCCAAGGGAAATATCTATTACAATCAAGATGTTATCACGGCTAATATGTCTAATACTTTAAGATTATTATTAACAGGAGCTTCGCTATGCTCTAATGCTAAACTAGTTCCCCCACAAGAAAATAGTGTTAATGCCCGGTATACGGTATTAGGTGATCCAACCGAAGCCTGTTTGGAGGTTGTTGCTAAAAAAGGTGGTTTAGATATGCAAAAAATTCAAAGTTTATATCCGCGAATTTTAGAGTTGCCATTTGAATCACGACGTAAACGAATGACTACCATTCATCAAATAAAGGAGGCATTTGAAGGGAGTCAACGAATTGCTTTTATCAAAGGAGCACCAAAGGAAGTATTAGATCTTTGCAGTCATTGTTATCAAAATGGGCAGTCACGTTTAATTAATGATGAAGATTATCAACATGTAATGAAAGCTAATGATAATTACGCCCGTCAAGGTTTGCGGGTTTTAGCGGTAGCTTATCGAACTTTAAAACATGATGATGCTAGTTTGCCAAGTAGTATTCGTGAGTATACTCCAGAAATCATTGAACAGGATTTAACTTTTTTGGGACTGATTGCAATGCAAGATCCACCTCGTAATGAAGTCAAAGAAGCAGTAGCCCTTTGTCATAGTGCTGGTATTAAAATTGTGATGATTACTGGTGATTATGGCTTGACTGCTGAAAGCATTGCTCGAAAGATTGGAATTATTAAAACTGATCAGGCTAAAGTTGTTTCTGGGGTTGAATTGAGTAATATGTCTGATCAGGAATTAAAAGAAGTTTTAAAAGGTGAAGTCGTCTTTGCCAGAATGGCTCCTGATCAAAAGTATCGAATTGTAACAGCATTGCAAGAATTAGGTAATATTGTCGCTGTTACTGGTGATGGAGTAAATGATGCTCCAGCCTTAAAGAAAGCTGATATCGGGGTTGCCATGGGAATTACTGGTACCGATGTTGCTAAAGAAGCCGCTGATATGATCTTAACAGACGATAATTTTGCTTCAATTGTTCGGGCCATTGAAGAAGGAAGGACAGTTTATAATAATATTCGTAAGTTTTTACGTTATATCTTTGATAGTAATACGCCTGAAGCTGCAGCCCCAGCGGTATACTTATTATCTGGTGGTTTGGTTCCAATGCCATTAACGATCATGCAAATTCTTACTATTGATATTGGAACTGATATGATTCCAGCTTTAGGACTAGGAGCTGAGCAAGGGGAAGCGAATATTATGAAGCAGCCACCCCGTTCCACAAATGATCGTTTATTGAATAAACAGGTTATTTTGGTTGGGTTTATCTGGTATGGTTTAATTATTACTGCTTTTGCTTTAGGTGGTTATTTCTTAATTAATTATTTAAATGGTTGGCCTAATGTTCCATTAGCTCCTGAGGGAACACTAGTATATCAAAAGGCAACAACAATGATGTTAGTTGGTGTAGTCTTTTCACAAATGGGAATGGCTTTAAATAACCGAACTGAAAAAGAATCAGTATTTAAACGAGGTGTTTTTTCTAATCACTATATTAATTTAGGACTAGTAGTCGAAGTTTTGATTTTGATTGTTATTATTTATGTTCCGTTTTTTAATGGAATTTTCAATACTGCTCCATTGGAGTTATATGATTGGTTATATGCTTTACCGATTCCATTTATTGTCTTTGGAATTGATGAACTTCGTAAAAAAATCTTGCGTAAAAAAGACAAATAAAGGAGATACTTATGAAAATAATAGTTGTTGGCTGTGGGAAATTTGGTACCCGTTTAGCTAAATTTTTAAATAGTAAAAATCATGATGTCGTTGTAATCGACAATCGTCGGGATACTTTTAATAATCTTGGTGGTAATTTTACTGGTCGGACTTTAATTGGAATAGGATATGATAAAGATATCTTAGAGGCGGCTGGAATTAAAACATGTAATATGTTGATTAGTTGTACTAGTAATGATGCGACTAATGCTGTTGTTAGTCATATTGCTCATAATATTTATCATGTACCAAGTGTGGTTGCTAGAATGTATGATGAAGGAAAAGCACGAATTTTTAGATCAATGGGAATTCATATCATTTCAGTAACTGGTCTAGGAGTAGAACGAATTTTAGATTATGTTAATACTAATCGTCTTCAAGTAATTAAAAAAATAGGTGAAGAAAGCGAAGTTAAAATAGTTAAAGTGCATGCCCCGCTATCTTTGATTGATAAAACGGTTGAAGAGATAGCTAGTCATGGTGAATTTGAAGTTACCGCGATCGAACGTTATGGTACAACGATCATACCGTTAAAAGATACCCGCATTAAAGATAACGATACTATCTATTTTACGGTATTGGAAGAATCATTAAATAAATTTAAAAAGATAATTTATTAATACGGAGGAAATTATGAAAGTAATTATTATTGGTGGTGGCCAATGTGGTAGCTATATTGCGGGTTTGTTAGTTAAAGGTGGTCATCAGGTAAAAGTAATTGAAAATCGTCAAAAAGCAATCGATAGTTTTTTAAACAGTGATTTACCACATGATCTTTTAATAATTGGTGATGGTACTGAAGTTTCAGTGCTTGAAAAAGCTGGAATTAAAACTTGTGAAGCTATTGTTTGTGTTACTGGTTTAGATGAGGTTAATTTAACAGCTGCAATGATTAGTAAGTTTGAATACGATGTTCCAAGAGTAATTGGACGGGTTAATAATCCTAAAAATGCCTGGCTGTTTAATGCTGGAATGGGTGTTGATGCTAAAATAAATCAAGCTGATATTATTGGTCATATGATTGCTGATGAAATGAATTATCAGTCAATTATGACTTTAATGAAACTATCAAAAGGTGATTTTTCAATTGTTCGAATTCGAGTTGATTATCAATCTCAATGTGTTGGAAAAATGATTAGTGAAATTGCTATTCCAGGCAATGCTTTATTAATAGCTTTATATCAAGATGAACAATTAGTTATTCCTCATGGTGATACAGTAATTGAAGCCGGACAGAATATCTTGGCTTTTGGTGATGAGCCAGCTATTGAAGAACTTAATAAAATATTTTCTAATTAATGGTAATAACGCTTTGTTATTACCATATTTTATATCTCAAAGTTATTATCAATTTAGTCAGTTTGTTGTATGATGATGTCAAGGGGTGATATTATGCTTAAATCAGGTGATAAAGTTAGTTTGGTAGCTTGTTCTAATGGATTGTCATTAAAGCAAAAAGCGCAGATTGAAAACTTATGTATCCTTTTAAAACAATTAGGTTTAATTCCTTTGGATAGTCCTTATTTATATCGTCAGCAAAGTTATTTAGCTGCAAATGCTAAAATGCGAGCTAAAGTCTTGTTAGATGCTTATCGAGATACTAGTATTAAAGCAATCTTTGATGTTTCTGGTGGTGACGTTGCTAATGGGATATTAGAGTGGTTAGATTTTGAATTAATTAAAGCTAATCCTAAACCATTTTTTGGTTATAGTGATCTAACAACAATAATTAATGCTCTTTATCAAAAAACGGGTCAGTTACAATATTTATATCAAATTAGAAATCTTAGATCTAACATTCAATATCAAAATTTTAATGATAGCATATTAAATGGACAAAAGAGTCTTTATAATTTTAATTATCGATTTATTCAACAAGACTATCTGGCTGGAACGATGATTGGTGGTAATATTCGCTGTTTATTAAAACTGGCAGGAACACCATATTTTCCTGATGTTGATTCTAAAATCTTGTTTTTAGAAAGCTTTAGTGGTAATGGAGCAGTTATGATGGCTTATTTAACGCAATTAAAACAAATGGGCGTCTTTGATAAAATAAATGGTTTATTGTTAGGAACTTTTACTGCAATGGAAACAAGTAATGAAGTACCAGATATCGTTTCTATAGCCGTATCTGTTATTAATAATATCAAGCTTCCAATTGTTAAAACGGAAGATATTGGTCATAATTTGAATGCTAAATGTTTAATTATTGGAAAAAAATATGAATTTAAAAAGTCAGGAAATTAAAATAATTTTCTGATTTTTTTATCATAAAGTCATTAATTGATGCATTAAATCATTTGTGACGATAAAGCTGATTTAGTTAATAAGAATATTTTGTGATAATGAAATTTATATAAATAAAAATGAGATAAATTTGAAATAAAAAGCAGTCTTTTCTATACTATAATATACTTGTTTAAAAAATAGCTTTGGCATATCAAACTATAAAAATTATCTAATAATGGAGCAATAAGATGAAAATTATA
>NZ_CALUXO010000009.1 GCF_944324745.1 uncultured Thomasclavelia sp.
GTGCAAACATCATCATTTCAAAATGATATGACGACTTTTAAATTGAAAGATGATGTATTGACATTATTGATACATCTAGGTTATCTAGGATATATAAAAAAAGAAGAAAAAGCTTATATACCTAATAAAGAAGTAGTTGATTCATTTGTCAATTCTATTAAAAGTTCTAACTGGAAAGAAACAACAAAGGCATTGCTTAATAGCAGAGAGTTGTTAGAAGCAACATGGAACAAAGAAGAAGAGAAGGTAGCAAAATATATCGAAGAAGCACATCTAGATACATCAATTCTTACTTATAATAATGAAAATGCCTTAGCCTATACATTATCATTAGCCTATATTTCAGCCAGAGATCATTATACAATCATAAGAGAAATGCCAACTGGAAAAGGATTTGCTGATTTGGTATTTATTCCTAGGTATGACAAACCAGCTATGATCATTGAATTAAAATGGAATCAAGATGTAGAAACAGCAATCGCACAAATCAAGGACAAGAAATATCCAAAAGCCTTGGAACATTATAAAGATAATTTATTGATTGTTGGAATAACATATGATAGAAAAACCAAAGAACATGTTTGTCAGATTGAAGAAATCAATAAATAAACATGATCATAAAAATTTAGATCAAATAATAGATGTTATATAACCCGGTAAATTTATCGGGTTTTTTGTAATAGTCTAAGTTAAGAGCTACTCAATAATCTATAAATAAAGTGCTGCTTTTATTATGTTCAAAAATTTTGTTAAAACAATTATGATTAAATTTAATTATAGACTTTTAGTTATATTGTTATTAAATATCATTAGTAGTATAGATACCAAAACAATATGAAAACTAATAGTATTTAGTTTTGTATTATTAAATTCTCTAATTTATATGTGCTGAAGAGAAAATTTTATCAATAATTTAAGATAATCATCTTAATTAATAATAAATATCTCCTTTATTAGATGAAAAAAGGGTTAAAGGAAGTAAAAATGCTAAAATTTAACTAGAAATAAAGGAGGAAATAGAAAATGAAAAAAATATTATTAGCTTGTAATGCTGGGATGTCAACTAGTTTATTAGTAACAAGAATGCAAAATGCCGCTCAAAAAGAAGGCATTGAGGCTGAAATTAGTGCCGTAGGAGTTACTGAAGCTGAAAAAATATTATTAGATTGGGATATTGTTTTATTAGGTCCTCAAGTTGGACACCAAGTCAAATTATTAACTGATCGAGCTGAAGGTAAGATTCCAGTTGAGATCATTGATATGCGAGATTATGGTTTAATGAATGGTGAAAAAGTATTGTACGATGCCTTAGCTAAAATTGATGCTTTTAATCAATAGGGTGCTTTACATTTAGATTAGATTCATAATAAAATTATCTTAGGTGATTAAAATGATAAATATATTTGTCGAGTTACAAAATAATTTGGATAAATTATCACATTATGAAAAGATAATTGCTGAATATATTTAAAAAAATCCTGATCGGGTTTTAACGATGAACGCAAAAGATCTTTGTCAGCAATGTTCAGTTTCGCAAGCAACAGTCTATCGCTTGTGTAATAAACTGAATCTTAATGGTTTATCGGATTTAAAAGTTAGAATTTCTAATAGTATTGATAGTTATATTCAAGAAAACCAGGATTTTGATTTTAATTTTCCGATAAAGCAATATCAAACTCATTATGGAATTATTGCCAAAATTAAAGAGGACTATCAAAAAACGGTTGATTTTACTGCTAATCTATTTGATTTAGATGAATTACGTCATATTGTTCAGGCAATGAAAAAAGCTAAACAAATCGATGTTTACACATCGGCTGGAAATATTTATTTTGCTGAAAATTTTAAATTTCAGATGCAGGAAATCGGTGTTAATGTCAATGTTCCTTTAGAAGAGTATCAGCAAAGATTAACTGCTTCAATTGGAGATAAGAGGCATTTTGCAATCATGATATCATTTCAAGGTCGGGGAATTTTAAGTGATATTTTACCAAGAATTATCAAGGAAAGAGGAAGTAAGTTATTACTGATTTCTGCATATGATTTTGATTTAAAAGATTTAAAACCAGATTATCGTCTATATATTAGCCATCATGAAAATCATTATAAAAAGATTTCTTCTTATTCAACCAGGTTATCGATACTATTCATTTTAGATATTTTATATACCTGTTATTTTGAAACTAATTATGATGATAATGTCAAAAAGAAAATTAATTATTATGATCTAATCGATAAATATAATAAGTAATACTTCGAATATTGAAATCTAAAGAAGGTGAGGAAGATGGATAATTTTTATCAGGATGTTAATTTTAAGATTTATAAGAAATGGATGGAAAATCTTAATATTCCCGGTGTTTCGATAAAAAACAATCCTCATGATTCTAGTGAAATATTTTTTAAAAAAGATGATATAGTTGGAATTTCAGCTTTTTATCGTGATTATCTAGTCGAACATGAAATTTTTAAAACAAACAATAAGCAAAGAATTTTTTATGTTCATTACCAATTTATTAATTTTAAACAATCATTAGTGATATTTAACGATTATATTAAAATATTTAAAAACTATCATCATCAAAAAAAGCTTAAAGTATTATTATGTTGTAGTGCTGGTTATACTTCTACTTATTTTGTAGATGGTATAAAAAAGTTTTGTAAACTGTTAAACATTTCGATTGAAATAGAAGCATCCAGTTATTTAACGATTAATCAAAAACTAGGTAATTATGATTTAATTTTATTAGCACCACAAATTGCTTATCTAGTACCTAAATTAATGGTTCAGGGATGTAAAAATATTTATGCGATTCCCCCAAAGATATTTGCGACCAATGATTATCAGCAGGTAGTAGAATTTATTTTGAAACATTATTAGTTTACTATATTAAACAAATTATTTTATTTTATGAAAAAGTTGTTGCATTTTCGATTATTATTATATATAATTAAGATGTTGCAAAAACAGATTTTATTTTGCAAGAATTTTTGACCACTCTAATGAGTTAAAGCCATGCGGACAGCTGGGTCAAAAGCCGAATCGGCAACTTTGTTGCCTTATTGATATAACGAAAGTTATTAGCTTTTATAAGTTGATGTCAAAATGACATTGAATTGGTGAATATTTAACCGTGTACTAGTAGGTACATACGCTTGTGAAACAATCAATAAGAGTAGTAAAAGTGATTCTTGCTATATAGACTCTGCAAATAGTCAAACCAGAACACTGATGTTCTAATATGATAATGGATTGATTCTCAAGTTGGAAATCGACTTGAGATTTTTTGTTTTTTAAGGGGGAAACCAAATGAATGAAAAGATGCAATTATATGGATTTAATAATCTAACCAAATCACTTAGCTTTAATATTTATGATATTTGTTATGCTAAAAGTCAACGGGAACAACGTGATTATATTGCTTATATTGATGAACAGTATAATTCTAAACGTTTGACAGATATTTTATATCAAGTAGCTAATATGATCGGAGCTCAGGTACTAAATGTATCAAAACAAGACTATCATCCCCAAGGAGCTAGTGTAACAATGCTCTTAGCAGAAAATGAACGAAAAGGAACCGAAGAAATTGATGACCGAGTAATTTTAGGACATTTGGATAAAAGCCATATTACGGTGCACACTTATCCAGAATATCATCCTGAAACTAGTATCGCTACTTTTAGAGTTGACATTGATGTTTCAACTTGTGGTGAAATTTCCCCTTTATCGACACTAGATTTTTTGATTGGTAATTTTGATTCTGATATTATTACCATGGATTATCGAGTTCGCGGATTTACTAGAGATATTAAAGGTAAAAAATTATTTATGGATAATCCGATGACTTCAATTCAACAATACATTAATCAAGATACATTATTGAAATATGATGCGGTTGATATCAATGTCTATCAGGCAAATTTATTTCATACTAAGATGTTAATTAAGGAAATTGATTTACAAAATTATTTATTTAAGACCGATATTTATGAATTGCCGCCTAAAGAAAGGTTACAAATTACCAATAACTTACGGCAGGAAATGATTGAAATATATAGTGGAAGTAATATTTTTTAGAGGTGGTAGCGAATGAAATTAGATCAAAGTAGAATGCCAATATATGAGGCATTGCAACAAATGAAGCAAGATCGGTTGGTTCCTTTTGATGTTCCTGGTCATAAACATGGAAAGGGTAATCGGGAATTGACAGAGTTTTTAGGACAAAAATGTATGAGCATTGATGTTAATTCAATGAAACCATTAGATAATTTATGTCACCCGGTTTCAGTTATTAAAGAAGCCGAAGAATTGGCCGCCGATGCCTTTAATGCTGCCCATGCTTTTTTCATGGTTGGCGGGACAACATCTTCAGTTCAAAGCATGATCATGGCTAGTGTTAAAGCTGGAGAAAAAATCATCATGCCTCGAAATGTTCATCGTAGTGCCATCAATGCGATGATCTTGACAGGATCGATTCCTATCTATGTAAATCCAGAAGTTGATAAGCGATTAGGAATTTCTTTAGGAATGTCAGTCAGTCAAGTTGAACAGGCTATTATTGATAATCCGGATGCTAAAGCTATTCTAATAAATAATCCAACATATTATGGAATTTGTTCTAATATTAAGGCAATTGTTGATTTAGCGCATCAACATAATATGATGGCTTTAGTTGATGAAGCACATGGAACCCATTTTTATTTCAGTGACGAATTACCAATGTCAGCGATGGAAGCCGGTGCGGATATGGCCAGTGTCAGTATGCATAAATCAGGTGGTAGTTTGACCCAAAGTTCCTTTTTATTGCTGGGTCCCAATGTTAATGCAGATTATGTACGCCAAATCATTAATTTAACACAGACAACCAGCGGTTCTTATTTACTGATGGTAAGTTTAGATATGTCACGAAAAAATTTGGCACTAAATGGCAAAGAGATTTTTAGTAAAGTTCGTCGCTTAGCTCATTATGCTAGAGAAGAGATTAATCAAATTGGTGATTATTATGCTTATTGTCGGGAATTGATCAATGGCGATAGTGTTTATGATTTTGATGTAACTAAGTTATCAATATTTACTCTAGATGTTGGTTTAGCTGGAATCGAAGTTTATGATTTGTTGCGTGATGAATATGGAATTCAAATTGAATTTGGTGACATCGGCAATGTCTTAGCATATATATCAGTTGGTGATAGCGAAGCTAATATCGAACGCTTGGTAGGAGCTTTATCAGAAATAAGAAGAAGATTTAAAAAAGATCGTACGGGGATGTTAGATCATGAGTATATCAATCCGGAAGTAATAGTATCACCACAAGTTGCTTTTTATGGTGAAAAAGAATCATTGCCACTAAAAGAAAGTGCTAACCGTGTTTGTAGCGAGTTTGTTATGTGTTATCCACCAGGAATTCCTATTTTAGCTCCAGGAGAAAAAATTACTCCTGAAATTCTTGATTATATTGAATATGCCAAAGAAAAAGGGTGCTTCATGACAGGACCGGAAGATATGGAAATAAATAATTTAAATGTATTAAAGGAAGAGGTGAAATAATGGAGCTATGGTTTACAGAGCGCCATACGAATGGTGTGAATTTTTCAATTAAAGTTGATCGACAGTTATTTAGTGGTCATAGTGAATTTCAAAGAATTGATATTTTTGATTCTAAAGAATTTGGACGTTTTTTGGCATTAGATGGATATATGATGCTAACTGAAAAAGATGAATTTATTTATCATGAAATGATTGTCCATGTTCCAATGGCCGTTCATCCAAATGTAAAAAAAGTACTTGTTATTGGTGCCGGTGATGGTGGAGTTATTCGTGAATTATGCCGTTATGAGACGATTGAAACGATTGATATGGTTGAAATTGATGAATTAGTAGTTGAAGTAAGTAAAAAATATTTGCCTACTACTGCTTGTTGTTTCGATGATCCTCGTTTGAATATTTATTATCAAGATGGTTTGCGTTTTGTTCGAACTAAAGAAAATGAATATGATTTAATTATTGTAGATTCGACAGATCCATTTGGTCCCGGTGAAGGATTATTTACGAAAGAATTTTATGGTAATTGTTATAAGGCATTAAATGAAGCAGGAATAATGGTAAATCAGCATGAAAGTCCTTTTTATCAAACAGATGCGATTGCCATGCAACGAGCTCATAAGCGAATTGTAGAAAGTTTTCCGATTTCACGCGTTTATCAGGCGCATATTCCAACTTATCCATCAGGACACTGGTTGTTTGGTTTTGCCTCAAAGAAATATCATCCAATTAAAGATTTCCAAAAAACAAAATGGAATGCTAGAGGGATGAAAACTAAGTATTATAATACTGGAATTCATGTTGGTTCCTTTGCTTTACCAAATTATGTAGAGGAGTTACTTAGAGATGTGGAATAAAAATATTGAAACTTTCATTGGATTAGATGCTACTTTTGAAGAAGCTGATTGTGTAATTTTTGGAGCACCGATGGATAGTACTACTTCCTATCGGCCTGGAACTAGATTTGCTTCAAGTGCAATGCGTAAAGAATCTTTTGGAATCGAAACATATAGTCCTTATCAAGATAAAGATCTGGAAGATATTAAAGTTTTCGATGGCGGTGATCTAGAATTACCATTTGGAAATCCACGTAAAGCTTTAGATATGATTAATGAAACAACTAAAACAATTCTAGATGCTAACAAGCTGCCATGTATGATTGGCGGTGAACATCTAGTTAGTTTGGGGGCTATTGAAGCAGCATATAAAAAATATCTAGATTTACGGATTATTCACTTTGATGCTCATACTGATTTACGTGATGAATATCTAGGTGAAAAATTATCGCATGCTTCAGTTATTAAAAGAGCACATGACCTAGTTGGTGATCATAAAATTTATCAATTTGGTATTCGTAGTGGTGAACGGGCAGAATTTTACTGGGCTAAAGAACATACTATTTTAAATAAATTTAACTTTAATGGATTAAAACAAGCTATTGAAGAATGTCAAGGCTATCCTGTTTATTTTACGATTGATCTTGATGTTTTAGATCCAAGTGTTTTTCCTGGAACAGGAACACCAGAAGCTGGAGGGGTAAGCTTCAATGAATTGCTGGAAGCTATCATTGCGGTAAGTTCATTAAACGTGGTGGCTATGGATATTAACGAGTTATCACCAGTTTATGATCCTAGCGGGGCTTCAACAGCTTTAGCTTGTAAAATATTAAGAGAATTATTATTAGCGATGAATAAAGGAGAAGAGTAAATGAAAAGAACATTAATTATTGGTTGTGGTGGAGTTGCCTCAGTAGCAATTCACAAATGTTGTCAAAATAGTGATGTATTTGAAGAAATTATGATTGCTTCAAGAACAAAAAGTAAATGCGATAAATTAAAAGAAGAATTACAAGATAAAACAAAAACAATCATTCATACAGCTAAGGTTGACGCTAATAACGTTGATGAATTAGTAGCTTTAATGCAAGATTTTAAACCAGAAGTAGTTTTAAATCTAGCATTACCATATCAAGATTTAAAAATCATGGATGCCTGTTTAATTGCAGGGTGTCATTATATCGATACTGCAAACTATGAACCAGAAGATACTGCTAAGTTTGAATATAGCTGGCAATGGGCTTATCGAGAAAAATTTGAACAAGCTGGTTTAACTGCAATTTTAGGTTGTGGATTTGATCCAGGAGTTACTGGTGTATTTAGTGCTTATGCTTTAAAACACGAATTCGACGAAATTAATTATATTGATATTTTAGACTGTAATGGTGGTGACCATGGTTATCCATTTGCCACAAACTTTAATCCAGAAATTAATATTCGTGAAGTTTCTGCTAATGGAAGTTATTGGGAAGATGGTCATTGGGTTGAAACAAAACCAATGGAAATTAAACGTGAATATGATTTTGCCCAAGTTGGTAAAAAAGATATGTATTTATTACATCATGAAGAATTAGAATCATTAGGAATTAATATTCCTGGTATCAAAAGAATCCGTTTCTTCATGACTTTTGGTGAAAGCTATTTAACTCATTTAAAATGTTTAGAAGATGTAGGGATGACATCAATTGAACCAATTGAATTTGAAGGAAAACAAATTATCCCACTACAATTTTTAAAAGCAGTTTTACCAGATCCAGCTAGTTTAGGACCAAGAACTGTTGGTAAAACTAATATTGGATGTATTTTCCAAGGTAAAAAAGATGGTGAATACAAAAAATACTATTTATATAATGTCTGTGATCATCAAGAATGCTATAAAGAAGTTGGTTCTCAAGCTGTTAGCTATACAACTGGAGTACCAGCAATGATTGGAGCAATGCTATTATTACAAGGAAAATGGAAAAAACCTGGAGTATATAATGTTGAAGAATTCGATCCAGATCCATTCATGGATGCTTTAAATAAATGGGGATTACCATGGATTGAAGATCGTAATCCAGTATTGGTGGACTAATGAAAACGCCATACTATTTAATTGACGAAGAACTTTTAAGAAAGAACTTAGAAGTTCTTCATTATGTCAAAGAACAAACTGGATGCAAAATATTATTAGCACAAAAATGCTTTTCAATGTTTAGTGTCTATCCATTGATCGGTCAATATTTAGATGGAACGACAGCCAGCGGCCTTTTTGAAGCTAAATTAGGATATGAAGAGATGAAAAAAGAAAATCATGTCTATAGCGCTGCTTATCGTGATGATGAAATTGAAGAAATCATGAGTTTATGTGATCATGTGGTTTTTAATTCATTTAACCAATGGCAAAAATATCAGGACTTGGCCAAAGCAACTAATACGTCATGTGGAATTAGAATTAATCCTGAATGCTCAACTCAGGTTGGTCATGCCATTTATGACCCTTGTGCCGACTATTCAAGAATGGGAGTAACGCTTGAAAACTTTAATGAAGAGTTGTTAGAAGGAATTGAAGGATTGCATTTCCATACTTTATGTGAACAAAATAGTGATGATTTATTAACAACAATTAAAGCAGTAGAAGCTAAGTTTGGCAAATATTTAAAACAGATGAAATGGCTAAACTTTGGTGGTGGTCATCATATTACTAGAGAAGATTATGATATTGAATTATTAATCAAGATCATTAATGAAATCAAAGAAAAATACCAAGTTGAAGTTTACTTGGAACCTGGTGAAGCAGTAGCCTTAAATGCTGGATTTTTAGTATCTAGTGTGTTAGACATTGTTCATAATGGAATAGATATTGCGATTATGGATACATCAGCAGCTTGTCATATGCCAGATGTTTTAGAAATGCCATATCGTCCTGATGTTATTGATAGTGATAAACCGGGAGTAAAAAAATATACTTATCGTTTAGGAGGACCAACTTGTTTAGCTGGTGATATTATTGGTGACTATTCATTTGATCAGCCATTACAAATTGGTCAACAATTATGGTTTAAAGATATGGCGATTTATTCAATGGTAAAAAACAATACTTTTAATGGTATGAATTTACCAAGTATTGTTTTAAAACAAGGTGATAAATTAACGGTAGTTAAATCCTTTGGTTACAAAGATTTTAAAAACCGATTAAGCTAATTAAATAATTTTTTTAAACAATCAAGAACCCCATCTTGATTGTTTGTTTTATCAGAAAGATAACGCGCCTGGTTACATGTCGTTCGTAAACCATTTTTCATAGCAATCCCAATTTTAGCTTGGCTTAGCAACAATTCATCATTGCCACCATCACCAAAAGCTAAAACATGATCAAGTGATAAATTAAGCTGTTTGCAAATATAATTTATAGCATAGGCTTTATTGACCGTCTTTTTTACTAATTCAATACAAAAGGGACTTGTGTAATATAATTGATATTGATGAGAAAAGTTATGTTTAATTGCGTTCTCGATTCTTTTTAATTTTCGGGGACTTGAAAGAAAACATAGTTTACCAACTTGTTTCCAAGGAACTGTTTCATTATGACGATAGAATGTTAAGTCCGGATAACGTTTAGTAAATAAGCGAATAGCTGGAATAAGACGATAAATCCAACGATTGACTTTTAACTGATATTTGTTTTCGTAATTAGTTCGTAAATTAATTTTTAATTTATCAGCTAATGTAATCAATGGTACTAAATCATCGGTATTTAAGTAATCATAGTGAAAGGTTTTATTTGTGGCTAATTCATAAATAGAAAGACCGTTGCAGCATACGACATAGCCATGATGGTCTTTCATTTTTAACTGCTTGATATAAGGTTCTAGTTCATAAAAGAAACGGCCGGTTGCTAGAACTAGAGTATAACCATGCTGCTGTAAGTTAATTAAATAATTAATAGTTTCTAAACTTATTTTTTTAAAACGATTAAATAATGTTCCATCAAGATCACAAACAATTATTTTAATCATATTAATATCTTGTTGTCTGATTGTTTTCATAAGCCACCTTTTTTGTTAATTATAGCTAATTTTATTATTGTAAACAACTGGCTATAATTAAAATGATTATTGTATTGTTTGGAAAAAAATAAAGTTTATGATAGAATTCAAAAGAATGAAAGGAGGTTTTTATGGAATTATTAATTGAACCAATTGAAGAATCACTAATGAGTTTGCCAGTGTTATTCTTTGCTTACTTAATAGTTGAGTATATATCAAATCAAAATGCTCTTAATAAAATTATGGAGTTTGGAAAAGTAGGACCTTTTATTGGAGCTATTTTAGGTAGTATTCCCCAATGTGGCTTTTCAGTAGTGGCGGCAAGATTATATTCAATGCGCTATATCACTATGGGAACATTACTTGCGATTTTTATGGCTACTAGTGATGAAGCCTTAGCTATTTTGATTGCCCATCCTAATTTATGGACCATGATGATTATTTTAATTGTTTTAAAAATTGTGATTGGAACAGTAGTAGGAATGGTGGTTGATGGAATTCATCATCAAGGAAAAGACGATTATGAATATCTTCAAGTAGAACCATGTGACTGTGGCTGTCAGCAAAGTATCTGGATTCCAGCTTTACGACACACCGTTACAACATTTTTCTTTATTTTATTAACGAATATTGTTTTTACGTATTTAGTAGCGTTAGTAGGTGAAGATAATCTTACAAATATTTTAAGAACCCATTGGATTTTTCAACCGATTATAGCTGGATTAGTGGGATTTATTCCTAACTGTGCTGGTTCCGTTATTTTAACGCAATTATATGTTGCTGGTGGTCTTGGATTTGGAGCTTTGGTTACTGGGTTGATGACCAGTGCTGGGGTTGGAACCATGGCATTAATTCGATATAATGAAGATAAAAAGGATACTGCTAAAATCTTTTTACTTTCATATGTCATTGCTTTAATAGCTGGATATATTTTATCGTTTATATTTTAAGAGGGTAAACCTCTTTTTTTGCATATTTTTAATTTGTTTGCCAACAATAAATAATGTGTAAAAAGGAGTTAAATTTATGAACGATAACCATGATTTAAAGAAAATAGTTTTAATTGGGACGGGATTAGTAGGAATGTCAATGGCATATTCACTATTAAATACTGGTGGAATTGATGAGTTAGTTTTAGTTGATATTGATGAAGAAAAAGCAATCGGGGAAGCTATGGATATCAACCATGGATTACCCTATAGCAAAAGTAGTCTAAAAGTAAAAGTAGGAAATTATAGTGATTGCGCTAATGCTGATATTGTTGTAATAACTGCTGGTGCTAACCAAAAACCAGGACAAACAAGATTAGAATTAACAGTTGTAAATGCTAAAATTATGAAAAATATTACAAAGCAGATTATCGCCAGTGGCTTTGCTGGAATTATTATAGTAGCCAGTAATCCAGTTGATATTATGACATACGTGGTAAAACAAATCTCTAATTTACCAGCTAACCAAGTAATCGGTAGTGGAACGATTTTAGATACCGCCCGACTTCGATATTTATTAAGTGAATTTTTACAAGTATCAGTGTCTAATATCCATGCTTATATATTAGGAGAACATGGTGATTCTTCCTTTGTTCCTTGGATGAATACTTATATTGGCTGTAAAAGTTTGATGGAATATATTATTGAAATGAATATTGATATGAATCAGCTACATCAAATCTATCAAGAAGTCCGTGAAGCTGCTTATGAAATAATAAAACGTAAAAATGCTACTTATTATGGAATAGGATTAGCTTTAAATCGCTTAATTAGGGCGATAATGGAAGATGAAAATGCTATTTTAACTGTTTCTGCTTATCAAGAAGGTGAGTTTAAGCAACAAGGTTTATATATTGGGGTGCCTGCTATCATTAATCGCCAAGGAATTAAAAAAATTGTGCCCTTAAATTTAAATGATGTTGATCAGCAAAAATTTAATCAAAGTTGCCAAACATTAAAGGATATAATTATAAATCAAATCGAACCCATCATTAACTCATAATCTATGTTATAATGGATTAGAAGTGGGTGAAATTATGAAGCAAATAATTAGTTTCTTTTTTATCATATTATTATGCACTGGATGTCAGGAACCTAAAGAGGTAGTTACAAGCAAGGCTGTTAGTAACGATCAAATGGGAATTATTACTCTACAACAAGAAGCCCCTGTTGTAGAAACAACTGAAAATGGAACAACAAGTAATCCAGTTAATGATAATAGTCGGGTAATTGTCATTGATGCTGGTCACCAACGTTATGGAAATAGTGACAAAGAACCAATTGGTCCGGGAGCAAGTGAGACTAAAGCTAAAGTTACAACTGGAGCGACTGGTGTTTCAACTGGTGCATTGGAATCAAATATCAATCTCGAAGTAGCATTTAAACTTCAAGATAAGTTAACAGCTGCAGGTTATACTGTTATTATGGTTAGAACGAGTCAGGATGTTAATCTTTCTAATGCCCAAAGGGCCGAGATTGCCAATGAAAATAATGCTGCAGCATTTATTCGACTTCATTGTAATAGTGCTGATTCAAGTAGTGCTACGGGAACGCTAACGATGGCACCATCATCTTCCAATCCATATTGCAGTGAGATTGCTGAGGCTAGTCAGAGTTTATCTAAAAGTGTTGTTAATAATATTTGTTGGCAAACGGGAAGTAAGAATCGAGGAGTAACGATAACCGATACGATGAGTGGTATAAATTGGTGTCAAGTGCCAGTAACTATTGTTGAAATGGGTTTTTTATCTAATGTTGATGAGGAACAGAAATTAATTGATAGTAGTTATCAGGATAAGATTGCTAAAGGTATTGTTTTAGGAATAAATGAGTTTTTAAATTAAAATTGGATGCTAAATCCAATTTTTTGTATACGAAAGAAATTTAGAGAAGATAGATGGAGTATTTGAAGAACTTGGCAGAAATTTATATTATTAATAAAATAAGTAAATATAAAGATTGAGACATTTTAGGAAGCAAGAGATTATGATGATTATCTGTTGTTTTTTATTTTTATTACTGGTTCAATCTATATTTTAAGATAACTTACCGTTATATTTTATAATCTTTTTCATTTTTTGCTAAAAATATTTTAGAGTTTATGCTAAAATATACAGATGTGAGGATTAGTGCTTTGTTTAAAAATAAGACAATATCATCATATTGTTTGATTTGATAAATTTAAGAGAGGAGGGTATTAAGCAAATTTAGCTTAATGGATTATATGGATGATTTTATTCGCCCAAATCATAATCAAATACCAGAAACTCCAAAACCCAAAAAGAAAAGAAGTCATATAAAAGAAACGATCTTTATTATTTGTATGATCGTTTGCTTGGGAATTGGTTTTGTCTGTGGTTATATAACCAATCAAACGGTACCCGATAGTTTTAGCAGTAATGATGGAATTTCATTAATTGATGAAGTTTATGAAACATTAAATGATAATTGGTATAATGCAACCGGTGAAGATGTCGATATTCAGGGAAATTCGATTGCTGCCATGGTAGCCTCATTAGGTGATCAACATACTGAATATTTTTCTCAGGATGAATCGGAAGCTTTCAATCAAAGCGTTGATGGAAATTATGTGGGAATTGGTGTTGTGCAAAGAACAGTTAGCCAAGGAACTATGATAATTGAAATCTATCAGAATTCACCAGCGCAAAAAAGTGGTTTAGAAGTTGGTGATATTATCACTGGAGTTGATGGAACTGATGTATCGGGCATGAGTGCTGATGATATTTCAACATTAGTACGCGGTGAGGCTAATACGGCGGTAACTTTAACGATAATTCGTCAAGGACAGACACAACAAATTGAAGTTACTAGAGAAAATATTGATAGTGCGGTTAATTATGAAATTCGAAATAATAATGGAAAAGATTATGGCTATGTTCAGATTACAACATTTGGTTCGACAACAGCTGATGATTTAGAAAAAGCGCTGGAAGAATTTACGGATGCTCATATTGATACTTTAGTGCTTGATTTACGAGATAATGGTGGCGGTTATTTAGTGGCGGCTCAAGATGTTTTAAGTTTGTTTTTTAATGAAGGTGAACTGATGTTCCAAATGGAATATAAAAATGGACAGGTAGAGCGTTATCAAGCTGATGATAGTCAAACTTTCAATTTTATCAATGGTTATATTTTAGTTAATGGAAATACCGCTTCGGCTTCCGAAGTAGTGGCAGGCGCTTTACAAGAAAAAGCTAATTATAAGTTAGTTGGAGATCAAACTTATGGTAAAGGAACAGCGCAAACTCAAAAACAGCTAAGTGATGGTTCGGTATTAAAATATACATATGCTCGCTGGTTATTACCAAGTGGGACATGGATCGATGGGAAGGGATTGACTCCTGATTATTCAGTTAATAATGTCGATACAAGTGGTATTGTTTCTAAGACTCTGGATAATGATTGGAGTTATGATAGTGTTTCTACCCAAATTGCTTCAATGCAAAAAATGTTAAATACCTTAGGGTATCAATGTGACCGGGATGATGGTTATTTTTCAACTCAGACGGTTACAGCTTTACAACAATTTGAACAGGCTAATAACTTAACGGTTGATGGTATTTATACTGATAGTGATCGTCAAATCTTAGAAGCAACGGTACTGATTTATGCGGATAGTGACACTAATGATTATCAGTATCAAAAGTTGTTAGAGTTGATTAAATAATTGAAAGAAGATTATTAGTTATGATAACTAAAATCTTCTTTTTTAGTGTTATAATTAATTTGAATCAAAGCCCTTTTATTAAATAGGATTCTTTTGGATAAAAGTGGATATAATGAACGCATAATGGGCATAATTCTTTTAAGTTTGCAGGTTTCTTGCTATAATAATTTAGTCATAAGGAGGTGTTTTTATGCCAGATTTTAAGCTTGTTTCTCCTTTTTCACCAATGGGAGATCAAATTAGTGCTATTGATGAATTACTTAAAGGAATAGAAGCGGGAAAAAAAGAACAGGTTTTATTGGGTGGAACGGGAACTGGAAAAACATTTACAGTTTCTAATGTTATTGCTGCGGCGAAAAAACCAACATTAGTCTTAGCTCATAATAAGACCCTTGCAGGTCAATTATACTCAGAATTAAAAGAGTTTTTTCCCGAAAATCGTGTTGAATATTTTATTTCAAACTTCGATTTTTATCAACCAGAAGCCTATATTCCTGGCCGTGATTTATATATTGATAAAAATGCTAAAACCAATTATGAAATTGAAATGCTTCGAAGTGCCGCAATGAACTCTTTAATTGAACGTGATGATGTCATTGTAGTTGCTTCAGTTGCTTCAATTTATGGATTGGGAAATCCCCAACAATATAAAGAAATGATTTTTTCACTAAGAGTTGATCAGGAAATTGATCGTCGTGAATTATTAACATACTTAGTAGATCGCCAATATCAGCGTAATGATATTGAACAAACCAAAGGAACCTTTAGAGTTCGTGGTGATGTAATTGAAATTGTACCCGGACATAGTGAAAGCTATTTAATTAGAATTGAACTCTTTGGAGATACTGTTGAAAGAATTAGTGAAGTTGATCCCTTAACCGGACATGTTTTAGGGGTATATAAAACATATACTATCTATCCAGCCTATGGATATGTAACTACTAAGGAACAAACTCTACATGCCTGTGATACTATTTTAGAAGAATTAGAAGAACGCTTAGAAACTTTTAAACAAGAAAATAAATTATTAGAGTATGAACGATTGGAACAACGAACTCGCCATGATGTTGAAATGTTACGAGAAGTCGGAATGTGTCCGGGAATTGAAAACTATTCTCGACACATCGATGGGCGTAAAGCTGGACAACGTCCCTATACTTTAATTGATTATTTCCCTAAAGATTTCTTATTAATCGTTGATGAAAGCCATGTAATGTTACCGCAAATTCGAGGTATGTATAATGGAGATCGATCACGAAAAGAAACACTAGTCGAATATGGTTTTCGTCTGCCAAGTGCTTTAGATAACCGACCACTTCAATTTGATGAATTTGAACAGTTAATTAATCAGGCAATTTATGTTTCAGCTACGCCAGGAGATTATGAGTTGGAAAAAGTACATCATCATGTTGTCGAACAGATCATCCGTCCAACCGGTCTGTTAGATCCAATTATTGAAGTTCGTCCTACAAAAGATCAAATCGACGATATTATTAATGAAATTAAGCAGCGTCAAGAACAAAATGAGCGTGTATTGATTACAACTTTAACGAAACGAATGGCTGAAGATTTAAGTGCCTTTTTAAAGGAATTAGGGATTAAAGTTGCTTATTTGCATAGTGACACCAAAACATTAGAACGGACTGAGATATTAAGAGATTTACGTTTAGGTAAATATGATGTTTTAGTTGGAATCAACTTATTACGTGAAGGATTAGATTTACCAGAAGTTAGTTTAGTCTGTATTTTAGATGCTGATAAAGAAGGTTTCTTACGTAGTGAACGCTCTTTAATTCAAACAATTGGACGAGCAGCCCGTAATAGCAACGGTAAAGTTATCATGTATGGTGATAAAATAACTGAATCAATGAATTATGCGATTGAAGAAACTAATCGTCGTCGTAAGATTCAAGACCAATATAATCAAGAACATCATATTACTCCAACTACGATCCATAAAGAAATCAGGGAAGCAATCCATGGTCAAGAAGTTATCGATGATGCGGCTAGTCTAGTTAAAAAGGGACGTCGGGCCAGCAAGAAAGACAAGCAGGCAATGATTCATGAATTGGAAAAACAAATGAAAGATGCAGCAAAAGTTCTAGATTTCGAAAGAGCAATGGAATTAAGAGATATTATTATGGAGTTACAAGGTGAAAAATAAATATCAATTTGAGCCTGTTGTTAATCAAATCTTTGCTGATATTGACCAATCAGGAGGTCGAGTCTTTCTAGTTGGTGGCATTGTTCGCGATATGCAGATTTATGGACATGTAGATTATCATGATGTTGATGTAGAAATTTATGGTTTAAATATTGATCAATTAGAAATGATATTGGGTAAATATGGTAATGTAAATGTTGTAGGTAAAGCATTTGGAATCCTAAAATTAGATGTATTACCAAATTATGATTTTGCTTTACCACGAACTGAGGTAAAAAATGGTAATCGTCATCAGGATTTTGTAGTTAATGTTGACCAATCACTTGATTTAAAGACTGCAGCTTTAAGACGAGATTTTACTTTCAATGCTTTAATGTATGAAGTCAAAACGCAAAAGTTATATGATTTTTATCATGGTTTAGACGATATTGAAAAACGAACAATTCGAATGGTTAATCCTGATAGCTTTTATGAAGATCCATTACGGGTTTTACGGGCGGCTCAGTTTGCTGCCAGGTTCGATTATGTTATTGAACCGCAAACAAAACAGACTTGTCGAGATATGGTCGCCAAAGGCTTATTAGAAAATCTATCTAAAGAACGGATTTTTCAAGAATATAATAAATTGCTTTCAAGTACCCAGCCATCTAAAGGATTAAAATTTTTAAAAGAAATTAAGGCTTTATGGCCATGTTTAGATATTCTTTCATCGACAATGCAAAGATTAGATTTTCATCCTGAAGGTGATGTCTGGACTCATACATTATTAGTGACGGATTTGGCGGCACTATGTGCTCATAAAACTAGTTATCCATTAGGTTTTATATGGAGTGCTTTATTGCATGATATCGGAAAACCGGCAGTAACGACTCCAGAAGGCCGGGCGCCTGGTCATAATCAAACTGGAGTACAGGTCTTTGATCAGGAAGTAAAACAATATATTCCAAGTAAAAAACTCCAAAAATATATTCGTACAATGATTTATTATCATATGCATTTGATGAATATGGTTAGAAATGGAGCCCGTGATTATGGATATTTTAAAATTCTTAAAGGAATAAATGGAATTGTTCCAGTTGATGACTTAATTTTAATGACAAAATGTGATAAACTAGGTAGATATAAAGATGAGCATGAAAATATTTATCGTTTTGATTATGTAATGAAAGAAAAAATGGCTCGTCTTGGTAAAGAAGCCCAAAAACCGCTAGTAACCGGGCGAGATTTAAAAGAATTGGGGATAGAAGAATCTAGTAAATATAAAGAAATTTTAGATTGGGCTTATGATTTACAGTTAAGAGGGCATGATCGTAAGGCCATTATAAAGATGATAAAAGGTAGGTAGATTGATAAGATATGGAACATGATAAACTAGTCATAAAAGGGGCTAGAGAAAATAACTTAAAAAATATTGATATCGAAATTCCTAAAAATAAATTAGTTATAATGACAGGATTATCTGGTTCAGGTAAAACTTCATTGGCATTCGATACTATTTATGCCGAAGGACAACGACGCTATGTAGAATCATTAAGTGCTTATGCCAGACAATTTTTGGGAAATATGGAAAAACCAGATGTTGATAGTATTGAAGGTTTATCACCAGCAATTGCAATTGACCAAAAAACGACATCAAATAATCCCCGTTCTACCGTTGGAACGGTAACGGAGATTTTTGACTATTTAAGATTACTATATGCTCGTATTGGTAAGGCATATTGTCCTAATCATGGAATTGTCATTGAATCACAAACAATTAAACAAATGGCGGATACAATCGACAAATATCCAGATGGATCTAAGTTACAAGTTTTAGCTCGTGTAGTTAAAAATCGTAAAGGAACATTTAAAGATCTTTTTGAAGATTTGTTAAAAGATGGTTATCTTCGTGTTCAAGTTGATGGTGAAGTAAGAATGCTTGATGAAGAAATTGTCTTGGATAAAAATAAAAAACATAATATTGATGTTGTTATCGACCGAATTGTCAAAAAAGAAGGTTATCGCAGCCGGTTGATTGATTCATTGGAAGTTGGTTTAAAATTAACTGGTGGTGAAGTTATTGTCGCTAATTTAAGTGATGGCAGTGAAGCTTTATTTTCAGAACATCTGGCCTGTCCTGAATGTGGTTTCAGTGTTCCTAAATTAGAGCCAAGATTGTTTTCATTCAACAATCCGCTTGGAGCCTGTCCTGATTGTCGTGGATTAGGAATTAAAAATGAAGTTGATGTTGATTTATTAATTCCTGATTGGAATTTAAGTATTAATCAAGGTGGAATTCGTTATTTCAAAACTTCAGTGGGAACTGATCGAATTGAGTGGCAAAGATTCTTAGTTTTATGTCATCACTACAATATTGATTTAGACAAACCACTTAAAGATTTTTCTAAAAAAGAATTAAAAATAATCTTAGAAGGATCTGATAAGCCAATAAATTATGAAATTGTTTCTAGTAGCGGTAATGTTTCTAAAACCAATCGTCCAATTGAAGGGGTAAAAAAATTAATTGAACGTCGTTATGAAGAAACTACTTCATCATGGTCTAAAGATTGGTATGCTTCATTTATGACTGAACATACTTGTCCAACTTGTAAAGGACGTCGGTTAAATGAACAAGTTTTAAGTGTTCGGGTCGGTGGTTTAAATATTAGTGAATTTACTGATATGTCAATTGAAAAGGCGCTAGTATTTATTGATAATTTAAAATTAACTGATTATGAAATGCAAGTTGTTAACTTAGTTATTAAAGAAATTAAAGATCGATTAACTTTCTTAAATGATGTCGGTTTAGGATATTTAACGTTATCAAGAAAAGCTGGAGGTTTATCTGGTGGTGAAGCGCAAAGAATTCGTTTGGCGACTCAAATAGGATCACGCTTAACCGGGGTCTTATATGTTTTAGACGAACCATCAATTGGTTTGCATCAGCGTGATAATGATAAACTGATTGCAACTTTGCAAAATATTCGAGATTTGGGAAACAGTGTTATTGTTGTCGAACATGACGAAGATACAATGCGGGCTAGTGATTTTATCGTTGATATTGGTCCGGGTGCTGGAGTTCATGGAGGACAAGTAATTGTCGCTGGTACCCCTGAAGAAGTAATGAATTGTAAAGAATCTATCACTGGTCAATATTTATCGGGACGATTAAAAATTCCAGTTCCTAAACAAAGAAGAAAAGGAAATGGAAACTTTATCCAGGTAAAAGGTGCTAGAGAGAATAATCTTAAAAATATTAATGTTAAATTCCCATTAGGTACTTTAACAGTAGTTACTGGAGTTTCTGGTAGTGGTAAAAGTACTTTGGTTAATGAGATAATGGGTAAGGCTATGATGGCTAAAATTTATCATTCAAAAGAAAAGCCAGGAAAACATAAAGAAATACTAGGGTTAGAAAATATTGATAAAGTAATTGAAGTTAGCCAAGATCCAATTGGGCGGACGCCAAGATCAAATCCAGCAACTTATACTGGGGTCTTTGATGATATTCGAGGATTATTTGCACAAACAAATGAAGCTAAAATGCGTGGATATGATAAAGGACGTTTTAGTTTCAATGTTAAAGGTGGTCGTTGTGAAGCTTGTCAAGGTGATGGCCTAAAACGAATTTCAATGCACTTTTTGCCAGATGTTTACGTTCCATGTGAACAATGTGGTGGTAAACGTTATAATGAAGAAACTTTACAAGTGACATACAAAGATAAAAACATTTACGATGTTTTAGAAATGACCGTTGAGGATGCTGTCGATTTCTTTGGAAATTTACCAAAAATCAAATCTAAAATGCAGACTTTAGAAGATGTTGGATTAGGTTATATAAAACTAGGTCAAAGTGCAACAACTTTATCTGGTGGTGAAGCCCAAAGAGTTAAGTTGGCTAGTGAATTGCAGAAAAAAGCAACAGGTAAGACTGTATATATTTTAGATGAACCAACTACTGGTTTACATAGTAATGATGTTGCTAAATTAATAGAAGTATTACAGCGAATTGTTGATCAAGGTGATACAGTAATTGTTATTGAACATAATCTTGATGTTATTAAAGTAGCTGATTATATTATTGATTTAGGACCTGAAGGTGGCGACGGTGGTGGTACAGTTGTCGTAGCTGGTACTCCAGAAAAAGTTGCTAAATGTGATAAAAGTTATACTGGAATGTTTTTGAAGAAAATGTTATAGGGAGGAAAAATTATGCCAAAGTCAATTACAGTAGGTGAATTATTAAATAGTGATCATTATGTGCAAGTGACTGGTGATGAAAAATCGTTAGAACGTCCAATTTTTGTCGCTGAAATTAATCGGCCTGGTTTTGAATTAGCTGGTTTTTTCAAACATAGTGATTTTAGAAGAATTATCATTTTTGGTGATAAAGAATCAGCATTTATTAATGAAATGTCTGAAGAACGCCAAAGGGAAATATTTCCATTTTTAATTAATGATGAAGTTCCATGTATAATTGTTGCTAAAGGAAATGAATGCCCTGCTATCTTAATTGAAATTGCTCGTAAAAAGAATTTCCCTATTTTTGTAACTGAGTCAGCTACAGGTCGTGTTTCTATCGAGCTAACTAATATTCTTGATGAAAAACTGGCACCAGAAACTTTGATTCATGGAGTATTTTTGAATATTTATGGAAAAGGGGTAATTATTAAAGGTGACAGTGGAATTGGAAAGTCAGAAATTGCTCTGGAATTGATTAAACGTGGGCATTTATTAGTAGCTGATGATGCGGTTGAATTGTATCATTTAGGGCAAAGTATTGTCGGAAAAGCACCAGAAGTATTAAGTAATCTCTTAGAAATTCGTGGTATTGGTGTAATCGATGTTTCTAAGATGTTTGGAATTAGTTCGATTTTAGATAAAGACGAAGTCAATTTAGTAATTCAATTAGATCGTTGGGTTCCCTCACGTGAATACACTAGAGTTGGAGTAGAAGAAAACGAAGCAACTGAAGAAATTTTAGGAGTTAAAATTCCAAAAGTTGTTGTTCCAGTATCTAGTGGTCGTAGCATGTCAGTAATCATTGAGGCCGCTGTTATGAATATGCGATTAAGAGAATATGGTGTTGATTCTAGTAAAGAATTCGTTGATCGAATTTTGAAAAATATTGATAAAAATAAGGGGTAGACAATGACTTTTTTTCCTGATAGCCGTACATTTATTCAAATAGGCTCACTTTCAATTGCCTGGTATGCAATTTGTATTATTTTAGGAGCTTTTATTGCTTATCTAATTGGTCGTCATAATTTTAAAAAGATTGGTTATGATCCTGAAGTATTATCAGATTATTTCTTTGGGGTCTTGTTTACTGGGGTCATTGGAGCAAGATTATGGTATGTAATTTTTATGTGGGATGAAATATATGCTAATAATTCATTAGAAATAATTATGTTTCGTCATGGAGGATTGGCCATTCAAGGTGGCTTGATAGCCGGAATTGCTTTTAGCCTCTGGTATTTTAAAAAACATCATATTGGATTTATGGTGGCTGGTGATTCCATCATGCCTGGAGTATTGATTGCTCAAGCATTTGGTCGTTGGGGTAATTTTTTCAACCAGGAAGCTTATGGAAGCCAGGTAACTTTAGATTTTTTGAAATCCTTGCATTTACCAGATTTTATTATCAATGGAATGCATATTCATGGAGCTTATTATCATCCAACATTTTTATATGAATCGATTGCTAATGTAATTGGCTTTTTGTTGATATATTTTGTCATTAGAAAGATTCAAACAAAACAAGGAGAACAGTTCTTTAGTTATTTTATCTGGTATGGAATAATTAGATTCTTTATTGAAGGATTAAGAACTGATAGTTTATATGTTTTGGGGCTTAGAACTGCTCAACTCGTATCTATTGTCTTTGTGATAATTGGAGTTGTTGGGTTTATCTATTGTAAAAAATACGGTAAACCTGTTATTAAGGCTAAGTTGTAAGTTAATACGATGAAGACTGTTTAATAGACAGTCTTTTTTTGGAATATTTTTTCAAAATTTTGAAAGAATAAAGATAAAAACTAATATCTTTTTATCAAATTCTTTGATTTAGCTGTTATTTAAAAAATGATGATTATAATATTAATCAAAGAAAGAAGATGGGATAGATGATGGATGAATTTTTAAAAGATATTCACACACTAGTATTTTATTATTGGGTTTTAAATCAAACTAATAGTTTTTATCGGTGCTTTAAAGGAAAAGAAAATGAAATTATTTTAGAAACTGATAATAGTCAGGGAATAATTACTTTTAATAAATTTAATATTATTGAATTAACAGTTATTAATAAAGTAAAACAACAACCAGAATTTTATTTACATTTTCAAATGAAAAATCTTAATCACGCTAAGATGTTATTTGAGGAAATGGTGGAAACTATTGCCAAGGTTTCTAATACTCCAGCGACAAAAATATTACTATGTTGTTCTGGAGGGCTAACAACAGGCTTTTTTGCCCAAAAAATCAATGAAACGGCTAAATATTTAGATTTAGATATTGAAGCTAATGCGACAAGATATCTAGATGTTTATGAAAAAGGAGTCGATTATGATTATATTTTATTAGCACCACAGATTTCATATTTATGTGCTAATATTCAAAAGGTATTAAAAAAACAAAAAGTTTTAAATATTCCTCCAAAAGTATTTGCTAAATATGATGTGTTAAAAATTTTAAGATTTATTAGTAATAATAGTAATGATAATTTAAATCTTAATTTTGATCATAGTCGATTATTAATCAAACGTAACATAAAACTTGATACGATGATACTATGTATTTCTATTTATCAAAATAGTTCAAAAGTTTATATTGATTATCGTATCTATGATAATAACAAGCAAATTATTCATGAAAATGAAATTATTAAACAAACAATTGCCATTGAAGATATTTATGATGTTTTAGATATTGTTTTAGTTCAATATCCAGCTATTAAGAAAGTGGCTATTTCAATGCCGGGAATTATTAATGATGGTCATGTTGCCAGCTCTTTTGTCAAAAATGCTAATAATCGGGATATTAAACAAGATCTTCTAGATCGATATCATAAAGATTTTATTATTGCTAATGATATTAATGCAGCTGCAATTGGTTATTATGGGGTGCAAGATAAAATTAATTCTTTTTGTTTTTTATTTCAGCCAATTGGGATTGATGCTGGTCTAGGGACAGTTATTAATGGTGAGTTGATTCAGGGAAATTTTCATTTAGCAGGTGAAGTTAAGTTTTTACCACTGGCATTGTCTGATGATCGCAATAAATTAAATAAGACACCAGAAGGGATAAATGAATTGGTCTATAAGATGATTATTGCTATTTCTAGTATTATTGCCCCAAGGGTTTTTGTTATTTATAGTGATTTAGTTGCAGATGTTGCTTATTTAAAAGAAAAAGTAGAAGCCAGGTTTAATCAAGAAGTTGCTGGTTTTAAAATTGAAATTTACAAAGTTGAAAATCTTCAAGAGTATATTTTAGCGGGATTAATGATGTTATGTGCTAAAGAAAGTGCTTAAAAAATAATTTTAAGCACTTTTTAAACAATAGTTGCAATTATTTTTAATACGATAGATAATATAAAAAATTAGATTAAAGGAAAATTATCATGGAAAAAATAAAAATTAGTAAAGTCGATGTTACAGATAGTGAAAAACTGCTAGAAATTTATACACCATATATTTTAAATACTGCAATTACTTTTGAATACGAAGTACCTAGTGTGCAACAATTTCGCCAACGAGTACAAGATATCTTGGTCAAATATCCGTATTTAAAAGCAATTAAAGATGATGAAATAGTTGGCTATGCTTACGCTAATGTTTTTAAAAACCGGGCAGCATATGATTGGGCAGTTGAAGTTTCTATCTATATTAAAAAAGATATGCAGAAATTAGGAATTGGCAAGAAGCTTTATCAGGCATTGGAAAAAATTTGTCAACTTCAAAATATTACTAATCTATATGCTTGTATCGCGTATCCTGAAGTTGAAGATGAATACTTAACTAACAACAGTGTTAATTTTCATCAACATATGGGTTACCAAAGAGTTGGTGAATTCCATCAATGTGGTTTTAAATTCAATCGCTGGTATAATATGGTATGGATGGAAAAAATTATTGGTGAACATCAAACAACACCCCAATCAGTAATTAAGTTTGAAAATTTAGATTTGACAACACTGAAAACAATATTAGATTAAAACGGATGATCTACGACCATCCGTTTTTAATTACTCCTCAATTAAACCAAAATGAACAAAAGCTTTATATAAACCGTCTTTATCAACATCATCAGTAACATAATCAGCCATTGCTTTGATTTCTTCACCGCCACTACCCATAGCAATACCGACATGACAATACTCTAGCATAGGAATATCTATTTTAGCATCCCCAAAAGCAAAAGTATCATTAATATCAGCATGTAAATATTCTAGTAACATGGGCTTTAGTAATGTCTTTAACTCCTAAATCACCAAATAAAGCAATTTCTCCTTTACCACCCCAGGTTCCTGCTTTTAAATCAGGAAATTCTTTAATTGAATCTAAATGATCTTGATAACTATCTAAAACAAAGCTTACTTTGTTTAAGTCATCTCGGTATAGTTCACCGCCATAGATCATCTCAGGAAAAACATCTTTAACTGTCATTGAATCACTATTTTCTTTACCTTTACGTTTACAATATTCTTTGATGACTGGAGTAGCTCGTTCTTCAAAATTTTCACTTGCGAATAAACCATTGTTACTTTCCAAGTAAAACTCTAATTTACGACTATGCAGCCAATGAACAATATGTTTACATTGTTCTAAAGTAATTAATTGATGCATGATGACCTTATCATTATCTTCAACATAACTGCCATTACCACCAATCATACCATCTAATCCAATATCCCAGATGTATGGATATACTTCGGCTTTACTTCTGCCAGTACAAATGTAGACACGATGTCCATTTTTACGAGCCTGTCTAATGGCTTTAGTAGCTGACTGGGGTAAATTGTTTTCATAATCAAGTAATGTTCCATCAACATCAATAAAAATTATCTTTTGTTTTGCCATTTTCTTACCTCTTTTCTTTGAATCCTTGGTTATTATTATAAATATAGCTAGATCAAAGACAATTTTAGGTTTATAAAAAGAATTTTTTTCTCATTTTAATTAAAAATAGTGATAAAAAGATAAGAAAATTCTTGCAACTAACAAGCTCTAAATAATTCTAATTGTTTTAAAGCGTAGTCTTGGACGTTTTTGATATCATTTTGATCAGGATGTGACAAGGCCGCATCAAAATTTTCCAGGCTAACTTGTAATCGTTTATCATCAGGATGTTCTTGAATCATTTTTATATAACGATCTTTAACAGCCATTGGCATTTTTCCCTGACAGAAAAAGTGTCCTAAAATTTGATTGCTTGGGGCAACAAAAGTATCAAAACGTTTGGCTAGATTATCAAAATATTCTTGACTGGCTCCAAATCCTGCTGTTGCAAAGAAACTGATTTTTTTGTTTTCTAACTGGCTTAAAAAATTTTGAATTTTAGTGCTGCAGTTTCCTTTATCAACCCAGGTTCCAATAAAATATAAATCGGCATCAAGATTATCAATTACTTTTCCATAATAAATAAGATCATCTTTATTTAATACCTCTTTTATGCTTTGAGCAATTTTTTCAGTATTTCCAGTATTACTATCATAAACTATTGCAACTTTCATAAACTTCACCTCAAATTAAAGTATAAACCTAAATGAGTAAATAATAAAGCATTATACTTATTCAATTGTTTTAGGTATGATATACTAGAAAGTGTAAATAATTGTAATAAATCATCTAGAGATTAGGAGTGAGAAAATGCTAGATTTAATTATTATTGGAGCTGGGCCAGCTGGGATGAGTGCCTGTCTTTATGCTTCAAGAGCTGGAGCTGAAGTTTTGATGTTAGATGCTGGAGCTCCTGGTGGTAAACTAAATGTTACTGCAGAAATTGAAAACTATCCTGGCCAAAAGAAAAAACCTGGTCCTGAATTAGCATATGAAATGTATGAACAAGCATTATCTTTTGGTGGGAAGCAGGAGTTTGGTCAAGTAACTAAAGTTATTGATCATGGTGACTATAAAGAAGTTTTAACGACTGATAAAAGTTATCAGGCAAGAAATGTTCTAGTTGCTACTGGAACTAAGGAAAGAAAAATGCAAATTCCATTAGAAGATGAATTGACAGGACATGGTGTTTCATATTGTGCAGTATGCGATGGACCATTTTTTAAAGATGAAGAAGTAGCTGTTATTGGCGGTGGTAATTCAGCATTGGAAGAAGCCATCTATCTGACAAAATTTGCTTCAAAAGTTCATTTAATTGTTCGTCGAGATGTCTTTAGAGCTGATAAGATCATTCAAGATCATGTTAAGGCTAATGATAAAATCGAAATTCATTTCTTGAAAAAACCGCATCATTTAGTAGCTGAAGATAATAAAGTAGCTAAAATTGGATTAGAAGATAGTGTTACTGGTGAAATTAGTGAACTTGATGTTAAGGGAGTTTTCCCATATGTAGGTTTAGATCCCGTAACTGATTTTGTTAAAGATTTAGGCATTACAGATGAAAATGGATATATTATTACTGATGATTCAATGGAAACTAAAATCAAAGGTATTTATGCTGCTGGCGATGTTCGTAAAAAGACTTTACGACAAGTAGTTACGGCAACAAATGATGGGGCAATTGTTGGTCAACAAGTAGGTCAAAATATTAGTCATTAAAAGTAAAGCTAAGAGGCTTTACTTTTTAAATGCCGTTTATTCAATAAGATAATTCATATAAAAGATATATAGTATTGTTAAAATGGGCATGAAATTAAATAATAATTGAATTTATAATAGGGTTTTAGTAAAATACTAATAATTTGATTATAAGGAGGAATTGGTGATGGAAATAAAGGAGTTAGTGAGTGCAATAAAGGATCAATTGACATTAGCTGGCAAATTATATTTATATGATAATTTACCTGCTCAAATTAGTAATGCTGTTTATACCTTTGGAGATACTAATAGTTTTGATATATTAGCTTATATTGATGCCAGCATTAAACAAGATGGAAGTCGGGGTATGTTGATTTATCCTGATGGAATATATTTTAAATTTGGACAACAGGGCTTTTTCAAATATGATGAAATAGTTTATCTAGGAATTGAAAAGCATCGTAATGATCCGTCAGTTAAAGGAATTATAAAAACTGAGCCTAAAACATATAGTTTTTCAAATATAACGATTGACCCAGAAGTTTTAGTTACTTTTTTATCAAAAGTAACTGAATTGGATATTGATATGATCATGTCTAACCATGAAAAAGTGGCTTATTATGTTCCAATAGTATTAAGTGATCTAGAAAATGATGAATATGAAGATATTCAATTATCACCAGCTGATCAATCGCAAATTCAAGAATTTTATCAAAATTTAGCGATGATCGAACAATTAGATGACGAAAATTATCAATATGAATTAGAGCAATTATGTCATCAAGCGTTATCATTTTTTGATGAATTAGGTTTGGATAGTGATGAAATTGATCAATTATTAATGGTGCAAAAAGAATTTGATCAAGAAGATTTACAGGAAGAACAAAAAATCGATAATGCTAAAAAATATTATGATGATATGATGGATAAATATCGCCATGGTGATACAAGTATGTATGATAATGTTAAAGCTATTATGAACCAAATGGGAATTGATGAAAATGAATTGGCTGGTAAATCACCAGAAGAAATTGAAGATATTCTATGTGAAAAATTTGGTATTTCTAAAAGTATGATGGAAAAATTGAAGAATCGGTTTATGTCATAAGTTTAGAATCCTAATAAAGTAAATTAGTTGTGAAAAAAGCCAAAATCAAGTACACTTATAGATGTATTTTTGATAAAATAAGGTTAGAAAGTGAAGTGATATTATGGATCAAGTGGAAATTGTAATTGTTACTGGGATGTCAGGGGCTGGAAAAACCAGTGCTATGGCCTGTTTTGAAAACTTAGCTTATCGTTGTATTGATAATTACCCAGTATCTTTATTAACTGAATTTGCAGAACTGGTTCAAGAAGACTCTAAATATCAAAGAGTAGCCATGGCTGTAAGCCTGGATGATGCATTAAAAGCAATTCGTTTATTATCTAATATAGATTGGATTCATTTAACAGTCGTATTTCTTGATTGTGATGATGAAGTGTTAGTTAAAAGATATAAAGAAACGAGACGTTCACACCCACTATTAATTTCTAATAAAGCGTCTTCTTTAATTGAAGCTATTGAATTTGAACGTCGTTTGGCTGAGCCCATTTCCAGACTTGCTAATCTGGTCATTGATACGACAAAATTAAAAGGATCGCGTTTTCAAGATTTATTAGAAGATTATTTTAGTAAAGGAAAAGTTGATCCGTTTAGAATAACATTTGTGTCTTTTGGATATAAACATGGAGTTCCTAAAGATGCTGATTTATTGTTTGATGTTCGTTTTTTACCTAATCCATTTTACGTTGATGAATTAAGAAATTTAACCGGTAATGATAAAGCTGTTTATGATTATGTAATTGATAAAGAGGAAACCCAAGTCTTTATCAAAAAGATGCTTGATTTACTAGATTACTTATTAAAAGAATATGAAAAAGAAGGAAAAATGCACTTAATTATTGGTATTGGTTGTACTGGCGGACAACATCGATCTGTTTCTTTGACTAATTATTTTGCTGATCATTATAGTAAATATTATCAGGTGCATCGTTTACATCGCGATGCTGATCATTAGTGGATAAAATATCGTTTTCCCGAGTTGTCAAAGAAGAAGTCGTATTTAATGATTTTGATTCGTGTTGTCAAAAGGCCATGCTTTGTGCTGTAATTAAAATAAATGGTGTCTTATCATTATCTAATAATGGACTATTATTGACGATTAGAACTGAAAATGCCAAGATAGCTTCGAAGATCCATCATATGTTGAAAGATGAATATGATCCGCAAATTGAATTTTTAGTTTCTCGAAAGATGCGGTTAAAAAAGAATAATGTTTATATTTTAAAAGTTACTAAGGCTAGAGAAATTCTAGATGATTTATCTTTATTACAGGGATTGGGCTTTACACCATTACCAGATCCTCGAATCATTGCTAAAGAGTGTTGCAAACGGGCATACATTGCTGGCGCATTTTTATCATGTGGTAGTGTAAATAATCCGGAAACTTCCAATTATCATCTGGAGATGAGTTTTAACGAAGAAGAATATGCCAATTTTATTGCCAGTTTAATTAATTCGTTTGATTTAAATGCTAAAGTTATCAAAAGAAGAAATAAGTATGTTGTTTATTTAAAATCATCGGAAAAAATCGGGGATTTTCTTAGAGCAATTGGTGCCAGTCAGTCAGTAATGAATTTTGAAAGCACTCGAATTGATCGAAATATGTCGAATACGGTTAACCGCTGGAATAATTGTGACATTGCTAATGAAGTTAAAACATTGGCTACAGCTAATCGACAATTACAAGATATTGAGATAATCGAGATGTTCATTGGCTTAGATATGCTTGATGAAAAAACGCGAAATGTTGCCTTGGTACGAAAAGAAAATCCCGAGTATTCATTAAATGAATTGACAGAGGCTTACTTAGAAAAAACCGGCGAGACCATCAGTAAGTCCGGGTTACATCATCGATTTAAAAAAATTAGTGAAGAAGCTAAAAAACTAATCCAGATGGAGAGTGATTAGATGGAAAAAATTGAAGTGAGATTTGGGTATCGAATGAAAGAATTAAGATTGAAACAAGGAATCTCGCAAGAAGAATTAGCGTTTCGATGTGGTTTATCGAAAAATTATATTTCTGATGTTGAGCGAGGTACTCGAAATATTTCGTTAAAGTCGATTGAAAAAATTGCGTCTGGCTTTGCCGTTGAAATAAAAGAACTATTTGATTTTAAGCAGTAAGTTTGTATGAAATAAATATAAGGAGTTGATTTGATTGCCAATATATTATGCTATCTTGATCATTTTAGTAGTGATAGTAATCTTAAGTTTGATTTTAAATGTGTTGACTAGTCCAATTACTTGGATCATTATTGCTGCATTATTAATCTGGTCGGCTATTAAGCGATACAGTTACGCTAAAAAAATTAATGAAATGCATCAGCAATATCAAAAAGAAGCTGAAGAGAAACAAAAGGCTTATTATAGTCAAGAACAATATCGTCGTGGTAGTGAAGATATTATTGATGTTGATTATCAAGAATTTGAAGATGACAAATAGCTGTCATCTTTTTTTGTAAATAAATTTCAAAAAAATTGCTTTTAGCTTAAAAGTTTTGTAAATATTATTCTTAAATTCTTGAAATTATTTTTTTAATGATAGTTTTTTACTATACTTATGGTATAAGCTTTAAAGGCTTTGATAAATAGCTATTGATTCCTTGAAATATCTGTTGACGCACATTTCATGATTATAGCTATTTTTTTTTAAATAAAATGTGATTTTTTATTATATAATAACTAGAAATGCTAAAAAGGAGGTGAAGATTAAATGAATCTTGTATCTAAGTTAATATATCAAAAAGGGTTCAGTGAACTGGAAAAAGGAATTGCTGATTATATCATTAATAATAAAGAAAAAGTATTTGATATGAAACTAGTGGATTTAGCTGAAGCAACATACACGTCAACAGCAACAATTAGTCGTTTTTGTAAAAAACTTGGTGAAAAAGATTATAATAGTTTTCGAATAAATTTTATGAAAGATATTATGTCGGACTATAATAGCGAAATCGATTTTAACTATCCATTTAAAAATAATGATTCAGATCATGAGATGATTTATAAAATAGGCGAATTATGTAAAGATGCCATCGAAGCCACTAAAGATCTAATTGAAGAAGATGTTTTTAATAAAGTTGTTGAGGAATTATATAATGCACCAGAAATTGATGTTTTCGCAGCTGAAACTTCATATTTATCAGGACTTTTATTTCAATATCGAATGTTGACGATTAATCGCTCTATTCAAATTAATTCACCATTTATGCAAAAACAGTCTTTAATTACTGTAAATAAAAAAACAGTAGCCATTGTCATTTCTTATAATGGTGATTTACCAGAAAATAAAAGAATCATAAAATATAAACGAGAACATTATACAAGTAATACAACATTAGCTGCATAAAGAAAAATGAAGTTGCCTCTTTGACAACTTCATCAAAAACATTTTTAATTATTTCACCTGTCTACTTGACAGGGGCGGTTCAAA
>NZ_CALUXO010000010.1 GCF_944324745.1 uncultured Thomasclavelia sp.
ACAAACTGTTTACTCGTTCAACTAATGATTGATGCGTTACTACTACTTCAGTGTCCGCTGGAATATCATTGATTGCATAATGTGGTACATCCACATCGATTCCCGCAGCTTTTAATTTCTTAGTTAAAATCGTCGCTCCCATAGCACTTGATCCCATTCCGGCATCACAGGCAAAGACAATTTTTCTAAGTTTTTTATAATCTATCGCTTTTGTTTCGTTATCAGCTGGTTTATTAGCTTTCATTTCTTGCATTTTATCTTGCGCTTTTTCTAAATCATCTCCAGTTACTTTAGATGTTTTTAAAATCAACGAAGCAATCGCCATTGAAACAGCTGTTGCTAAGATAACCGATAAGATAACTCCAACGTAACTTGACGGATGACACATACTTAATATCGCAATAATACTTCCCGGTGAGGCCGCTGAAACTAATCCAGAATCAAAGATTACATTGACTAAGATTCCGGTAGCCCCGCCGCCAATCGCTGCTAACAACAATAATGGATTCATTAAGATATATGGGAAATAAATCTCATGGATACCACCTAAAAAGTGAATAATAGCTGCCCCTGGTGCTGAGGCTTTTGATGAACCTTTTCCAAAGAAACAGTATGCAAGTAAAATTCCTAACCCTGGTCCTGGATTTGATTCAATCAAATAGAAAATTGATTTTCCCGCTTCCATAACTTCTTGCGAACCGATTGGTGAAAAAATCCCATGATTAATTGCATTATTTAAAAATAACACTTTTGCCGGTTCAACTATGATGGATAGTAATGGTAACAATCCATGTTCAACTAATACATATACCCCAGATTTGATCACATCGTTTAATACTACACAGATTGGGTTAATGGCATAACATCCGATAATGGCTAAGAAGAATCCTAAGATTCCAGCCGAGAAGTTATTAACCAACATCTCAAATCCTTGAGGAACATGATTTTCTAATAACTGATCCAGTTTCTTAATTAAATAAGCCCCTAATGGACCAGATATCATTGCTCCGATATACATTGGAATATCAACACCAACTAATACCCCAATTGTCATAATCGCACCAACTGTGGCCCCTCTTTGTCCATAAACATTTTTACCACCGGTATACCCAATTAAAATTGGTAGTAAGAATTTGTTCATTGGATCGACTAGTGCCGCTAAATGTTCATTTGGTAGCCAGCCATCAGCAATAAAGAATGAAGTAATTAAACCCCAGGCAATGAATACTGCAATGTTTGGCATGACCATAGCACTAAGTGCTCGACCAAATTTTTGTAATTTTTCCTTCATTTTTAGCTCCTTTCTATCTGTCTTTCCTCTTTACAATTCTTACTATACAGTGGTTTTATAGCGGTTTCAAAACATTGAATTTGAACTTTGTCATGAGTAAAAAATGACAAAATTTAAGAGTCTTGTCAGGCTTGAAGTTCCGCCGAATTTTCCCATATTTTTATTTTGACATTTTTTTATTCTATAATAATCTTAAATAAAAATAAAGAAAAGAATTGCCCAAAAACAAGTCTTTTCTTTAAGATTTAGCATTTCTTGACAAAAAGTCTAAACAACAACTTTTAAGCTCTTGCATCTTTAGTCTACTTTCATCATTTTTAAGATTTAAGCGATTGATCAAGCGTTCGATATAATGATGTTGATAAACATATTGATAACTATATTTAAATTCTAAACCAAACACTAGCGCTAAAAAAGAAACCCAGCGATCTAAATCTGTTTTCCGGTCAGTACTTAATACTGTCTTACATGTCATAAAAGTCTTATACACTTTAAAACTAATAACGTCATTTTCTAATTGCGCTTGACTGGCACCTAAAAAAGCTTCGAACGTTTCCATCAATCCCGTTTTAAAAATATCAATCTTATCACCATCGCGAATAATTTGACAATGCAAATAAGTCTCAGGTTCCAAATCAGCTTCAATGGCATATTTATTATGATTATAAATTGCCGTTTTAATTATTGGATAATATTTCTTATCAATTTCAAATTTATCAATTAAATTATCATCAAATAAAATAGCTACCCCCAGATTAGCATGATCAATAGTTTGGCTATCGATAAAACTTTGGTATCTTTTTAATTGCTCAAAGCGACCAATATCATGTAACAAACCAATTAGCCCCGCCAATTTAATTTCTTCATCTTTTAGCTTTAAACTAGCAGCTATTTCTTGGCAGCGTTCCATTACTCGATAAGTATGGCTAATTTTTAAAGCCACTTTATCATCACTTTGATCATAATTATTTACATATTGATTGAATACTAATTTTGCTTTTTTTAAATCGATCATATTTATCACCAAAACCTATTATAAAGTAATTATAGTCTTTTGACTATGTTGATTTAGTGAAAAGATTTATTATTATTTGATAAAAAGCTTTTCTTTAAATATTGATATATGATATTATTAGCCAAGGAAGTGATAAAATGAAACTAAGAAAAGCAAAACATAGCGATTTAGCTGATATTATGACTATTATTAATCAGGCAAAAGCTTATTTTAAAAGCCAGGGTATTAATCAATGGCAAGATGGATATCCTAATGAGATTTCAATCGTTAATGATATCCAACGGAATGAATCATATGTATTAGAAGATAACGATGATATTGTTGCCACAGTGATGATTTCAGCTAATGGTGAAAATAATTACAACTATATTGAAGGTAATTGGTTAACTGATGGTAAATATCTAGTAATTCACCGTATTGCTATTCGTGATGATCAAAAAGGTAAAGGTCTTGCGAAAATAATTTTTGATCAGGCCATTGAATTATTTGATTTACCAAGTTTAAGAATTGATACCCATGAAGATAATAAATCGATGCAACGTTTTTTACAAAAATATGGATTTAGTTATTGTGGTATTATCTATTTAGAAAATAAAGATACTCGTCTAGCATTTGAAAAAATAATCCGCTAGACTTTTTTTCTACACATAAATCACCTTTTCTAGTTTATATTAACAACGAGGTGATAAATATTATTGAAACAGCAATTAATAATGATCTTTTAATGATTTTGGATGATATTAGCAGCATGAATGGTAAAATTACTATGATCAATCAGTATTTATACAGCTTAACTGTTCTAAAAAACAACCACCCTAATCTTTCATCATCGTTAGACAATATTTTTAATACTGAATTAAAGCAGTTAAAAATATTAATGGAACTGGTAGTATCACTAGGTGGTGATCCCCGATTATGGACTTATCATAATGATCAATGTGAGTACTGGTCACCAGCTTATCTTAATTATCCAGTTGCCCCTGCTATTATCATTGATACTTTGATCAAACAAAATTATTTAGCGATTGAAACCTATAGCAAACAAGTAGTCCTAACTAAAAATGATCAAATAAAAGCTTTTTTAAATCAACTGATCATTGATGAAAAACAGCATTTGATCATTTTAAGAAACTGGAAAACTAAATTAGTTAATATTTCTAACTAATTAGTTTTCCTTCTTTTAATAATTGTAGTAATTGTAAATTCTGAGCTGCACTGCCAACATAATTAGTAATTCCATTTAACCGCGCTAAACGCTGGCGATTTTGAAAACTAGTATCTACATCGATTTGCTGCAACGCTCCAACTAAGCTATCACCTACATAATCAGGATTAGATAAATAATTGATCTTTCCTTCAATGACTGTATCATTGACCCAACCTTGATCATTACCAATTAAATAAGGGTTTCTGGCACCAGCTTCTATTTTAGTAATTGTTCCAATATTACGATATGGTCTTAACGGGTTTGAAGATTCACTCGTTAAGAAAACATAATTAAATCTGACCGTATCGCCAACTTGATATTCATTTATGCTGTTAGGATCTTTGTCAAAATTATTTTTACCAGCTCGTTTAATTATAGCAGGAAAATCAGCATAACAATAATCTAAATCAACGATCGTCGGTACACCTTCCACCCAGCCAGTCGAACTGTATTGCCACATATCATAATTGCGATCATAATTTAATTCCGAAGCATAATTAGCAACCCAGCGTGTATATTGATCAAAGATTGGACTTGTAAGTTTCGTTTTCCACCAATATAATGAAGCATAAATTCCTACGTAATATCCTTCTTTTTCCATCTTATCAGCAAATGTTTTAGCAATATCCCCAATTACTGCATTTGACTGTCGCCCAGTAGTATTATTATCTTCTAGATCATAATAAATTGGATAAGCCATCTGATAATTTTTTACTAGTCGTAAAACATGATTAGCCTCCTTAATGGCATCACTAGGACTTTTGGCATACGAATATAAATAGACCCCAAACGGAATTTTAAGTCTCGTGCATTCATCAGCATTTCTAGTAAACAGTTTATCATCCTGGTCTGTGCGATCTTGACCATAACCACAGCGAATTATCGCAAAATCAATCCGGTCTTTCACCACTTCCCAGTCAATTAAACCTTGATATTGTGAGACATCTATACCATGTGTTGTCATTCTTCCACCTCCACTAGTAATATATGTTAATTTAAAAAAATTGTGTGACTTTAACAACTTTTTTATCATTTTAATGCGAAAACCAAAATATTATGTTATAATTAAAATGGTTTGATTAAAAACTTACCTACAAAATTTCATATAAAACTTAATAATATATAATATAAAGACATGGAGGTCGATGCAATGAAATTAAAAAAAGTATTTCTAACCGCCCTGGCAACGACAACGCTAGTTGGTATTAGTAGTACTCCTGCAACTGTTGAAGCTACAGATTTTTCTCAACAAGAAGATAAATATATGGAACTATGTTCATCTTCTAATCTATCATCAAGTAATTTACAAACTTGTCGCGAATTTAATACATACTTGAAGAAGAAAAATAATGATTTAAAAGATCAGGTTAGTGATTCTAAAAATCAATTATCACAAACTCAGGCGAGTCTAGATTCTTTATCAAGTGAAATTAGTTCGTTAGACAGCCAAATTGAAGAAAAACAAAAAGAAATCGAATACTTAGAAACATCAATCGCTAATTTAGAAGCTAGTATTCAAGAAAAAGAAGAAGAAGTTAAAGAAAGAATGTATTCAATGCAATCTTATAACAACAGCAATTCTTATATTGAATACATCTTTGGGGCTACTGATTTTACTGACATGTTTGCCAGAATCGAAAGTGTTAATGAAATCACTGCTTATGATGACCAATTAGTAACTGAATTAGCTACTGAAAAAGAAGAAGTTAAACAACAAAAAGACACAGTTGAAGTTGCTAAACAAAACATTGAAGATCAAAGAAGCTCTAAACAGGCATTACAAGCCGAATATCAAACACTATATGCTCAACAAAATGAACAATTGATTGCTCAAGAACGGGCTGCAGCCCAAGCTGCTGATTCAAGTCAAGAAATCAGTGATAACTTAGCTGCAATCGCTGCAGCAACAGAACAATCAAAAGTATCAACTGCAGGCAGCTATACTCCTAGCGGTAATTCTGAACTAGGAAACGCGATTGCTAGTAAAGCATTATCAAAACAAGGATGTATGTATTTATGGGGTGCCTGCCATGATATGGCTTCAATCGCCGATCCAAATACCAGCCGTTTTGATTGCTCTGGTTTAGTTAACTGGGCGCATTATCAAGCTGGAGTTAATATTGGAAGCCATTCAACTAAAACATTATTAAATGTTGGAAGTGCTGTGTCACGTGGAAGTATGCAAGCTGGTGACATTATCTTATTTAGCAGTAATGGTAGTGCCAGTGGCGTTCACCATGTTGGTATCTATATTGGAAATAATATGATGGTACATGCTCCAAGTAGTGGTAAACCAGTTCAAGTTTCTTCATTAAGTTCAAGTTACTGGCAAGCTTCATTCTACCAGGCTAGAAGATTATACTAATTAAGATGCAGAAAAATCTGCATCTTTTTTTGTTTAATAGATTAAAAAATATAACATAAAGTAACAATTAATTTACTTTTTGTCACATAATAATTATTTTTAGAATAATTTTATCCAATATTTTACTAAGTTGTGACATATTGTAAAAAATGCCTAAAATACTACATAAAATTACCGATTTTTTTATTTACATCTAAAGATAAATGTAGGATAATGACTTTATATCGAGGTGATTAAATGAAGAAAAACAGAATACTTATTACTGCCCTAACCTTATCAATTTTCACTTCTGCAACTTATTTTGCTAAACCAGTTAGTGCCATTGATTTCGAGGGTAAAGAAAGTGATTATATGGACTTATGTTCATCAGCCAATTTATCCAACAGTAATAAATCAACATGTGAAAAATTCAATGACTATTTAAAAAATAAAAATGATGAATTATCTAGCCAACTGGAATCTCAAAAACAAGCTGCAAGTGATACTGAAGATACTTTAGAAAGTATTAAACAAAAGTTAGACACTATTAATCAACAAATAAGTGAAAAAGAAGCTGAAATTGATTACTTGAATACGACAATTGCTAATCTCCAGGCCAGTATTGAAACTAATACTCAATTATTAAAAGATCGGATGTATGCAATGCAGTCATATGTCAATGATAATTCATTCATTGATTATATTTTTGGTGCTGCAAACTTTACAGACATGTTTTCAAGAATTGATAGTTTTAACACGCTTACCGAAAGTGATCAGGAATTAATCGCCGAATTAAATGAACAAAAACAACAGGTAGAACAACAACAAGCTTTACTCGAAGAAGCAAAAACGGTTCTACTGGCACAACAAGAAGAACAACAGGCTCTACAGAGCCAATATACAGCTTTATTACAAGAACAAAATAATGCTATTGCTGCTACTCAGGACTCGCTTTATGACTATGGGGAAATGACTGAAACATTATCAGCTGCAATTGATGAATTCAACGCCAATGCTTATGAAATTGCCACTCCGGAGCCACCTAAACCTTCGCAAGTGACTAATAACAACTCTAGTTCATCAAATAACAACAGTTCAAACAACAGTAGCAATAACAATAGTTCTTCAAACAGCGATTCAAGCAGCAATAATAATACCAGCACCACTGATTTAGGTCAGCGAATTTATGCTGCTGCCTATTCAAAATTAGGAGCTAGATATTATTGGGGTGCTTCAGGACCTACATACTTTGACTGCTCAGGTTTTGTTTACTGGTCATTAAGACAAGCTGATGTCAGCGTTGGGCGAACTACAGCTGCTGGATATTCTGGAATGTGGTCAAGCGTAAGTTTTAATCAATCACAAACTGGAGATTTAGTTTGTTTTGGTAGCCCAGCTTATCATATCGGAATCGTTATTGTTAATAGCGATGGTAGTCGTTCAATGATCCATGCCGGAGGCGGAAACTCATCAACCTTTGGTAATAATCCTAATGCCTGTGTTAAAATTTCAAGTATTGAACCTGGATCATACTATTATGGCCGCATTTCAACGATCAGACATGTAGGCTAATAAACAAAACAGCGATCAATTAGATTAAATTGATCGCTTTTATTTTTAATAAGTACTTTCTATTTCTTTGATCCGTTGATACAAAAAATGATTAACTGGAACTTCTAGATTGTATTTATCAGCCAGTTTAATTACAGTTCCTGCAAATAATTCCACTTCACTATAGCGCTTATTTTTAGCATCCTGGGCCATTGATGGTAACCCCTTAGGATCTAGTGTTCCAATTAAATCAATATAGGCTTCTAATTCATCATAAGTTAAATTGATACCTTCATATTTAGATAATTCAATCACTTCTTCCATTGCTTTGATCAAAGTATCATGAGCTTTACCTGGCAGTAAAGCACCGCCATAATTTGTGTCAAAGACCATACACGTTTGATTGATACCAACGTTTAACATAAATTTAGCCCATAGATTATGAATAATATCATCTTTAACATAATGTTCAACTTTAACCAGGTCTAAAAACTGTGTCAGTTCCTGTAATCTTGCTTTTTGCTGCTCATTTTTTATTCCTAATAATAAATGTCCACGTTTAGAATATGTCAATGCTGTACCCATTTTGACTGCATCCATTCCTTGAGCAATGGCATATAAAACCTGATCAGAATCATATCTTTGACCAATAATTTCTTCACTTGTGATTCCATTTAAAACGGAAATAATCGTTGTTTTAGCATTAACTGCATTTTTCATTGTATTTAAAGCACTAGCTAAAGCTGTAGCTTTAACTGCGACAATAAGTAAATCATATGGTTTAGCTTCATTTGCTGCTACTAAATTAAACTTAACCGGTTGTTGATTGATAGTATAGTCAGATTTAAGATTACGCTGCAATCTATTTTCATCCATAATAAAATCAACCGTAATATCCCGGCTGTTTTCTAAGATCCAATTAGCATATAAAAGACCTAAGGCACCCATTCCAACGATTCCAACACTCTTTATCATTATTTACCTCCATGAAAAAAGCTGATCATTAAGATCAGCTTTTGCATTTAAGTTTCAATTAATTATTTAGCTAGTGCTTTATTTGTTAATTCAGCAAAATATTTGATTGTTCTAACCATGTTAGAAGTATATGAATTTTCGTTGTCATACCAAGCAACTGTTTGAACTTCAGTAGTTCCATTATCTAATGGTTTAACCATAGTTTGAGTTGCATCAAATAATGAACCATAAGTCATACCGATAATATCAGAAGATACTAAAGGTTCTTCAGTGTATCCAAATGATGGAGTAACTGCTGCTTTCATAGCTTCATTAATTTGTTCAACTGTAACTTCACCTTCAACAACTGAAGTTAAGATAGTAGTTGATCCTGTAGGAACAGGTACACGTTGAGCTGATCCGATTAATTTTCCATTTAATTCAGGAATTACTAAACCGATAGCTTTAGCGGCACCAGTTGAGTTAGGTACGATATTTACAGCAGCTGCACGAGCTCTTCTTAAGTCACCTTTTCTATGAGGTCCGTCTAATACCATTTGGTCACCAGTGTAAGCATGAACTGTTAACATGATACCTGATTTGATAGGTGCTAATTTATTTAAAGCATTAGCCATAGGTGCTAAACAGTTAGTTGTACAAGAAGCTGCAGAGATAATTGTATCATCAGCTGTTAATGTACCTTCGTTTACACCGAATACAACTGTTGGTAAGTCATTTCCTGCTGGTGCAGAGATAACAACTTTTTTAGCTCCTGCATCAATATGAGCTTGAGATTTAGCTTTAGAAGTATAGAAACCAGTACATTCTAATACTACGTCTACTCCTAATTCTCCCCAAGGTAATTTAGAAGCATCTGCTTCTTTGTAGATTTCGATTTCTTTTCCAT
>NZ_CALUXO010000011.1 GCF_944324745.1 uncultured Thomasclavelia sp.
TTTATTTCATCCCCTTCTCTATTTGACACCTATATTCTAACAATAAAGCGGTTACATTCCATCTGTCGATTGTCATAAGATCATACTTACATTTTTCACTGTTTTTTATGACATTTGTCATAAAAAAAGTTTGACTCCATATTAAGCCAAACTTAAAAATATTTATTAAAGATAATACTACTCTTCTAAGTATTTATTTATTTCCTTTTGTAAATCCATCAAACTAAGATCAATATCTTCATTATCACGAATAATATTTTGGATTTCTGTATCCATTAAATTTAAAGCCGATGTATATTTTTTAAATCTGTCTTGACCAACAGTATTTTCCATGACTTCATTTAGTAAACTTAAATCAACTTTAGTATCTCCTAAAATTTCTTCATTTAATAACGCCAAAGTCTCTGATGAACTCATAACCGATTTTAAGGAAGAAATCCCTTGAGAATATTGAAATAAATTCTGCTGGGTTTCTTGGTCATATGTCAGCATTTTTAAAAACTCCCATGCTGTTTGGCTATATGAAGTCCGAGAAGATATTCCCATCAGTAAAGAAGACACTTCACTTTGACTGCTGGTAGCAACTCCTGGCATCTTAACACAATCCCATTCAAACTGTGAATATTTTTTTACTCGCCATGGATAAGGTTTATATGTTCGATATTGTGAAAAAGGCATTGGAGAAAAAGCCACTTTACCTTCATCGAACTCAATTGAAGTAACAGTATGCCCTTGATTTAATTCATTCAATTTAGTAATGAAAGTAATAGCATTTTTAACTGACTCCTGATTAAGATAACATTCAGTTCCATCACTATTAAATAATTCAACATTGTGACTATAAATAGAATCCAACCAATCAAAATCATAACATCCATATTGATCAATTTGACCATCACCATCAGTATCTTTAGTTACTTGTTTACAAATTTGATAAAAATCATCTAATGTCCAGCTATTATCGGGAAGAGCAATATTTTCGTTTCCTAACAAAGTTTTATTTACAAACATCAAAGTGGGATTACTTTCATATGGCAAAGCATACTGATTTCCTTGATACTTTCCTGCTTCTAAAGCACTTTTATAAAAATCGTCACTATTGAAAGTATGATCATTATCAATAAATTCTGATAGATCCTGTAATGCTCCTAAAGAACTTAAAGTATTAAAGTCTTCACTCAATACCATAAATACATCCGGTTCCTTGCCCTGCAAATAGAGACTAGATAACCAATTAGAATAATCATCTTTTAAAATTCCACTTACATACTCGATTTCCACTAGTGGATTTTTAGCCTCAAATGTTTCAATCGCCTGATCAATCACCTTATAACTATCACCACTAGGAACATCCCAATTACTTCCAGCAAAAATTCCAATATTTAATACAATTTTATGTGGAAAACACAATAGCAACAATAAACAAATAGTCCCAAAACTTAAAATAACTACTACTAATTTTTTAATCATCACTAAAATCCTTTGTTGTCTGACCCGTTTGAACAGCCCAAATAGCTAACTGAGTTCGATCACGAAGGTTTAGTTTCGATAAAATTGAACTTAAATAATTTCGAATGGTTCCTTCTGATAAATAAAGTTTTTGTGCTATTTCACGATTTGATAAACCAAATGCCACTTGTTGGATAACACGCCATTCTGGTTTACTTATATCATTAACTGCATCTTCAGAAACTTGAATTGAATAATTGTTTTGAGACATTTTTGAAAACATACTAAATACTTTAGTAGCAATATCAGGATTAATCATGCCACCACCACTGTTAACAGTCAATACCGCCTGATATAACTCATCCATGCTGACTCCTTTTAACAAATAACCACTAGCTCCATATTTTAAAGCACTAAAGACAAAATCATCATCATCAAAAGTAGTTAAAATAATAATTTTAGTATTAGGATATTGCTCCTTTACCAGTTTAGTACAATGCACCCCGTCCATTCCTGGCATCCGAATATCCATTAAAATAACATCTATCGCTTCCTGGTTTAAAATCTGTAAAACTTCAAAACCATCTGCTGCCGTAGCAACAACTTTAATATCATCATGCGTACCTAAAACAATTTTTAATGATTCTCTGATTAACTCCTGATCATCAGCTATTACAATTTTAATCATTACACTCGCCCCTTTGCATCGGTATTTTCACAACTGTTAAAAATCCATTGGTTCCATCAAAATGAACCTGACCATTAATCATGGCCACCCGCTCTTGCATCTGTTTTAAGCCAAAACCATAATTAATTTCTTTACAGCCAATACCGTTATCCTGAATTTTTAAAATAACAGACTCCTTTTCTTTATATAAAGCTATATCTATGATACTAGCTCCTCCATGACGCAAACCATTAGTAATACTCTCTTGAATAATTCTAAAAAAGATATCTTCTTTGGTATTTTCAAAATCCACATTATCTAAACGATAATCCAAATTTATTTTCAAATCACTAACACCAGAAAACTCTGAAATCATCTTTTCAATTGCCCCTTTAAAACCATGTTCCTCTAAAGCACCTGGTCTTAGTTTATTTAAAGAATTTCGAACATCACCGATTCCCTGACGAACAACTTTAGAAATAATCTCAAGTTGATTTTTAGTTGCCTGAGGATTATTTTCAACCATAGCAATACAGGCATCTATTCCAGCTGCAATTCCTGTCAAAGCATGACCAAGCGTGTCATGAATTTCACGAGCTAAACGTTTACGTTCATTGCTCTCACCAATTTTTTCTGTAATAGCAGCATAATCTTTTAATTCCTGATTTACCCGAGAAACCATGCTCAACTCCTCAGTTATATTCTTGTTTTCCTGAATTTCATCAGCAATATAAATGATAATAAAAGCTATAAATAAAATTATATTTACTGTCTCTAAACTGCGTTTTATAATCATCAACAAGCCATTGATTTGAAAACCATAAACTTCAAAATATGCATTGATATTAGTAATTGGTACTAACGCTGAAAAAACATCATAACTAGATACCAGATAGATAAAAATTAATGCAATGACAAACCATTTTGAATAACGCTCATCTTTTAAATGATAAATAAAGTCACAAAAAACCAAAAATAAAATTCCATTATATCCCATGTATAATAAATATATCAAACCTAAACAAATTACTACTTCAATAACACTAGATAAAATATTTAATTTCTTATCATTCTTAATAAAATCTACACCACGATTATACATAATAAAAACAAGAACCAAAAACAATAATAATGACCCAAAAAAAGTATACAATGGATGATGAGGAATATGGGAAATCTGATTTAAAAAATCACGAGATAACTGTTCACTTACAATATATTTAGTAGAAAATAACAATACGCTACTTAAAAAAGTAATAATAATCAAATTTAAAATTGTCATCAGCGTTCTAATAAAGGAAAGTGACTTAAAATATGAATATTTCATTATTGCCACCCCGTTTCATCATATTGACTAATATTATTTTTATTTATTAATGTTACCGGAATAACAACTTCGGCTTCAATCTTTGAGCCTGATAAATATTGATACATTTTTTCACTGGCAATTTGCCCAATGGAAATTGGTGATTGAGCAACAGTACCAGCTACCATAGTACTTTGATTTATTAAAGATTTGACATCAGGGGTTCCATCTACGCCATAGACAATTACATTCTCACGACCTTTTGATTCCAATGCTGCCAATGCTCCTAACGCACTAGGATCATTAAGGGCCATCACTACATCAACATCTGTATTTTTATCAAGAATATCTTGCATTAAAGGCATAGCCAATTCTAGTTGTCCTTCACATTCTCCTTCGTCAATAACTTGATATTGCGGATAGCTGGCAATAGTATCTAAAAAACCATCAATACGATCCTTAGCCGATTTTACAGCCGTATGTTTAAGCAAAACAATCTTAGCACTAGCCATTCTAGTCATCATATCACGAGCACATTGAACACCAGCATCATAATTATCGGATACAATTGTACAATTGACTAATTCTGGATCATCAACTGGCGCATCAATTATTATAACAGGAATATTAGCTTCTTTAGCTGCTTTTAATGCTGGTCGAATCTTGGTTGAATCAATCGGATTAATAAAAATACCAGAAACTTGCATATCAATCAGATAATAAATTTGATCAATCTGCTTTTCAACATCGAGGGCTGGATCTAAAGTAATTAATTGATCACCATTAGACTCAATTGTTTTCAACAATTCATTATTGATTACTTCATAAAAAGGATTATTCATTGTCATATAAGTGACTCCAAACATTCGATAACTACGATTATTATTATAGCTATAATTATAATAAACGATGCTAACTGCAATTATCAAAGTAATAGAAACGATTGAAATTATTATCTTCTGGTTGTATTTTTTCATATTTTCACCCACTTAATCACATTTTATCATGATAGTACACTAGAATCAAAGTGACAAAAGTAATATTTAAAATAAAAGCATGAAATTATCAACCTCATGCTTTTATCAAGTCTTATCTATTTCTACAACCACATACTCACTACGAGCTCCAGTTTTAATTGGATAACGCCAACCGCCAATACCACTGGTTGTTATTGCCGTAAAGTTACCGATATCCCGACGTCCATAAACTAAAGTATCCGAAATCAAAGTTTGAAAAAAACGCATTGGGAATAGCTGACCACCATGCGTATGTCCTGATAATTGTAAGTCAATTCCTAAACTGGCATTTTCATTTAAATCTAGTGGCTGATGATCTAATAGCAAGGTATAATTATCTTTTTTATCAGCTGGTATTTGTGCTAACAATTCAGCCGTTGTAGCTCGGTCACTGGTTCCATAAAAACTAGCATCACTACGACCAATAATATTAATCTCATCTAAAACCACTGCTTCATCATCCAATACCACGATTCCATCACTTTCTAAAATATTTTCTATTTGTTGCGGTGTAAAAATCGTTCCTGGATAATCAGCCTGTTCATGATTTCCATAAACAAAATAAATTCCTAATCGATTATTAATTTGGCTTAAAATTTTACTGGCACCAATCATTTCATCATATGTAGTATTTTCATCAAAAATATCCCCAGTCAAAACTACTAAATCAGGATTTTCAGCACTTATTTGTTGGCAATGCTGTTTTAATTCTGATACATTCATTGACGTTCCCATGTGTAAATCGACAATCTCCACGATTTTAAAATCATCTAGCTTATCACTAGTCAGCTGATAATCTGTTGCCACGACATGTTTAATATTATAATAACCATAACCTAGAAACATTGCGGTAATCAATATTCCTAAAATGCCACTTGTAAACAAAAAGCGATATGCCAAAAAACGTTTAAAACCTAAATTCATCACTTCTAACACTAACATAATTACCAAAAAGTGATAATAAATCGTACCATACAGATCAATAATATTAATAGCTGGAAAAGAAATAATCGTTACAAGTAAGCCAATGGTAAAAATAATAATAAAGTTAGTATGCACGTTTAATATTTTTCTTAAAAAACGATTAATAAAAAAAGTAAAATAAATAATTCCTGGTATTACAGCAATTAGACCTAAATATCGAAACATATAACCTCCACATTAATGAGTTAAAAATAAAAAGTACTTTAATGTTAACTCCAATGAATCTTCGATCCACTGTTCAATATCATTATTATCTTTAATCAAAAAATTAAAAATTCGCCCTCGACAAAAATCTAAGATATCCCATGTATAATTTTTTGCCAATTCTTCATCATTGACGATACGTAAAATTTCATTATACAAAACAACAAAAACATCCCGTTTTTCATCAAAATAATAATCATCATGATAATTAAGATGACAGCTATATAAAGTTCGATACACTGGTAATGGTTCCAAATTAACCATATTATAATAAGTATCAAGAATTAATTTAATATTATCAAGAGGTTCTTGTTCTAATTTTAAACTATGAAACTGTTCGTCCAATTGATGATAAACATATAAAAGGGCTTCTTCTTTACTAGAAAAATAAATATAAAATGTTCCTATGGCTATTTGCGCTTTTTGACAGATTTCTCGAATAGATACTTTATCTAATGATTTTTCTTTGACTAGATCTTCTATTGCCTGAATAATTTTTGTTTGTGTTTGTTTCCCAATGTCCTTCATGCTTACCTCCAATAAATTTAGCTTCATTTTACATTGATATGCTTGAAAAGACAAGTTGCAAGTGCTATCATAAAAATGAACAAGTTCATGTTTAAGGAGGAATATTATGAAGGAAAAATTTAAACCGTTATTCAAACCATTTAAAATTGCGGATGTGGAAATCAAAAACAAATTTTTTATGGCTCCTATGGCAACAATCGTTATGACTGACGAGAATCAATGTTATACTCCCCAAAGTGTTGAGTATTATGTCCAAAGAGCCAAAGGTGGAGTTGGTTTAATTATCACTGGTGCTAACTGGGTTGATAATGAAGTCGAACCACATGCTCCTTCATCATTCCCTTGTCCAAACAAAGTTCCAAACTTATATACTAAAATGGCAAGAGAAATGACTGATCGCGTTCATGCTTATGATACAAAAATTTTTTTACAATTAACAGCTGGTTTAGGAAGAAGTGCCTTACCAAACTTTGTAGCACCAGAAAATTTTGTTGCTCCAAGCAAGACAACAAATCGCTGGTTGCCAAATGTTGAATGTCGTGAATTAAAAACTGAAGAAATTGAAAAAATCGTTAAAGACTTTGGTAGTGCGGCATTAATTGCTAAAGAAGCTGGTTTTGATGGTGTGGAAATTCATGCTGTCCATGAAGGTTATTTACTAGATTGTTTTACAATGAGCCTATTTAATCAAAGAACTGATAAATATGGTGGTGATTTAAAAGGACGTTTAACTTTTGCAATTGAAATCGTACAGGAAATTAAGAAAAAATGTGGTCAAAATTTCCCTGTTGTATTACGTTTTTCAATTAAAAGCTATATTAAAGCATTGCGCCAAGGTGGTCTACCTGGTGAAAAATTTGAAGAATTAGGTCGTGATGTTGATGAAGCAATTGAAGCTGTAAAAATCTTGCAAGAAGCTGGATACGATGCTTTTGATGCTGATGCTGGTACTTATGATTCATGGTATTGGGCTCATCCACCGATGTATTTTAAAAAAGGTATGTATTTGCCTTTAGCTAAACAAATTCAAGATGCAGCTAAAGTTCCAGTAATGGTTGCTGGAAGAATGGATGATCCAGATATGGCTGTTCAAGCCTTAAATGACGGTACTATTGATGCTGTTGGTTTAGGACGACCATTATTGACTGATCCTGATTATGTTAATAAACTTAAAAACGCACACGAAGTTGACATTCGCCCTTGTCTTGGATGTCATGATGGATGCTTTGGTCGGTTATTACAACATGGTTTAGGAAGTTGTGCTGTCAATCCTGAATGTGGTCGTGAATCTTTAGTTGGTATTAAACCAGCCGAAACCAAGAAAAAAGTTGTTGTTATCGGTGGTGGTCCTGCTGGTATGGAAGCCGCTCGTGTTAGTGCCTTACGTGGTCATGATGTAACTTTATTTGAAAGTAAAAACAGTTTAGGTGGGGCTTTAACTATTGCCGGTGTTCCTGACTTTAAAGAAGATGACCGTGCTCTAGTAGCCTGGTATACAAATCAATTAAACGAATTAAAAGTTGATGTTCATTTAAATACTAAAGCTACTAAAGAAATGATTGATGAATTAAAACCTGATGCTGTTTTTGTTAGTGAAGGTTCTAATCCAGTTATTCCTAAAATACCAGGAGTTGAAAATGCTGTCTTAGCTCAAGATGTTTTATTAGGAAATGTTCCTGCTAAAGATAACATTGTCGTCATTGGTGGCGGTTTAGTTGGTTGCGAATTATCATTGCATCTTGCAAAACTTGGTAAACATGTAACTATTGTTGAAGCCTTATCAGATATTTTGAAATCAGGAGCTCCATTACCTCCAATGAATGAATTTATGCTTCGTGATTTATTAGCATTTAATGATGTTAATATTAAAGCTGATGCTAAAGTTACAGAAATTAAAACTGATGGTGTTGCTTTAGGTGATGAAACAATTGCTTGTGATCAAATCGTATTAGCTATTGGTTATCGCTCTAATCACACATTATTTAATCAAATCAAATATGATTATCCTGAAGTTTATAATGTTGGTGATAGTCGTGAAGTTCGTAATATTCGTGGTGCTATCTGGGATAGTTATGAAATCGCTAGAAATTTATAAATTCTAAATTTAAAGAAACCTCTAAAGTAAATTAGCTTTAGAGGTTTTTATTATCCCATTGTAAATAAATCAATTAACCATTGACTTAAATCTGGAAAATAATTACGTAAAAAATTGACTAGATCACTATGTTTTATAAACTGAACCTGTTGATTAATTATCACTTTGACCATGCCATTATCAATTGGCTGAATCGTCATTTTTCCTCGAGCTACAGATCCATAACCAATTTGATTAGCAATTGCTAAACCACCAACAGCATAGATTCCAATGGCCACCGCTCCAATTGCCAGATATCCAATAGCGATTGCTCCTATCGCAATCGTTCCAACAGCTATACTACCGATTCCAAGTAATAAACCAGCACTAATGGCGCCAATAGCAACAAGAGCTAAAGATACACAGCCAAATGTCAGCAAACCAATTGAAACAATACCAATCGCAAAAATACCATAAGCAATATTACCAATGGCAATAATTCCCTTAGCTTTTTTCAATCCCCGACCAATATTGATATGAACTAATGGTAAATTAAATATTTTTGTTTTGCTTTGATATTCATAACTCCAGCGATAATGACGAAATAAATTTATAGTTTCCCTTTGCTGATTATCATCATCAAACTCTGATAAATTTACATTATAAATACGGCATAATTGTTTTACCTGTTCAAGATTGGGAATTGTCAAATCACTTTCCCATTTGCTCAACGTTTGTCTAGTTACATTTATTCTTTGAGCAACATCTTCTTGGGATAACCCTTGTTTTTTACGTAATGATACTAGTTTTTCTCCTAAACTCATGGTCTATCTCTCCTTTGACATCCATCATTTTAAGAGAAAAACTAATTATTGTCTATCAATTAAACGTAACATCAACGCAAATATTATTAACACGTTCGTGATATCAATGAAATAATAAACAAATCAATTCCTGCTACCATAAAAACTAATCCGATTCCAGCCTACTTTTTAATTTTCAAACCCATTTTTGATTAGATATTTTCTTCTTAGCTATTTCCACGATTTGCTCCTTTCATCATGTCAGTTTAAATCTAATTTGACTATCAAATATCTTTAACATCGTTTTTTGACAAAATTATTTGATAATAATCAATATTTCCTAGGAAATACAAAAAACCGAAGGACTAATAACCTTCGGCTAATTTTTATATTTAAGCTTGACTTTCTTCTTGGGCCTTTAAGTTTTTAAAAGCCGTTGAAAGCATCAATTTAATTCGGTTCAATTGGTTAACTTCACTAGCTCCTGGATCATAGTCAATTGCCACAATATTACTTTGTGGATAAGCTTTACGTAAAGCTTTGATTGCTCCTTTACCAGTAACATGGTTTGGTAAGCAGGCAAATGGCTGCATACATACAATATTCGGTGCTCCAGATTCAATTAATTCAATCATTTCACCTGTTAAGAACCAACCTTCACCAGTCTGGTTTCCAATTGAAACAATTTGGCTGGCTTTATCAGCTAAATGCGCAATTGAAGCTGGTGGATCAAACCGTTTTGATTTTTTCAATGCCTTGATCATATCATGACGCAATAAATCAACAAATTTAATTGCTAAATTACAAATACGAACACTATTTTTAGAAGCATGGAAATGTTTATTTTCAAAATCAGTGCTATAGAAACAGTATTGGAAGAAATCAATTAAATCTGGCATTACTGCTTCGCCACCTTCACGTTCAATGATTTCGACAATTTCATTATTAGCCGTTGGATGGAATTTTACTAAGATTTCCCCAACTAAACCAACTCGTGGCTTTTTAATATCTAATAATGGTAACTCATCAAATTCTTTAACAATTTGATAAACATTCTTTCTAAATTTAGTGATGCTACCATCTTTAACATTAGCTTGACAGCGATCAACCCAAGATTCATATAATTCATTAGCACTTCCTGGCGTTGCTTCATATGGACGTACTCGGTATAAAACACGCATAAATAAGTCACCATACATTGCTCCAATAATAGCTTTTTTCGCTAATGGTAAGGTAATTTTAAAACCTGGATTATTTTCTAACCCTTGCAAGTTGGCAGAAATTACCGGAACCTGTGGCATTCCAGCATCTTTTAATGCCTTACGGATAAAGGCAATATAATTAGTTGCCCGGCAACCACCACCTGTTTGTGATATGATTACAGCTGTTTTATTTAAATCATATTCACCACTCAATAGTGCTTCCATTATTTGTCCTGTTACTAAAATACTTGGATAGCAAGCATCATTATTAACATATTTTAATCCGGCATCAACAGCCCCTTTATCGACTGATGGTAAAACGACGAGATTATATCCAGATTCTCTCATTGCTGTTTCCACAAATTGGAAGTGGATTGGTGACATTTGTGGACATAAAATAGTATACCCTTCTTCTTTCATTTCCTTAGTAAATGGTACTTTTAACGGCTGGAATTTAGGATAAATCATTCGATTTTCAGCACTTTGTTTTAAAAGAGTGGCTTTTAAAGAACGGATTCTAATTCTAATTGCTCCTAAGTTACTTCCTTCGTCAATCTTAATTAAAGTATAAATTTTATGACGAGCTTTTAATATTTCAGCTACCTGATCACTAGTTACAGCATCAAGACCACAACCAAATGATGTTAATTGAATCAATTCAAGATTAGGTTGGGTAGAAACAAATGAAGCAGCTCGATATAGTCTTGAGTGATAAGTCCATTGGTCAACTACTCGTAATTGATCAACTTCTTTATCCAAATGACAAACACTATCTTCAGTCAACACAGCCATTCCTTCAGCTGTAATTAAATCTGCTAATCCATGATTAATTTCTGGATCCACATGATAAGGACGACCAGCTAAAACTATTCCTCTAATATTATTTTCTTTTAGATATCCTAGAACTAATTCACCTTGTTCCTGAATATCTTTACGACATTTAGCTAATTCTTCATATGCGGCATCAATAGCTTCTTTTAACTCTTTATCATTAACATTAAAAGCACTTAATTCATCTTTTAAAACATTAAATAATGTTTTAGGATTACTTAAGTCCATAAATGGATTTCTAAAAATTACATCATCGCTTTGTAAACTATCAACATTATTTCTAATTACTTCTGGATATGAAGTAACTACTGGACAATTGTAATGATTATTGGCAGTATCAAATTCTTTGCGTTCATAAGCTACACTTGGATAGAAAATAAAGCGAACTCCTTTTTCAATTAAAGCTTCAATATGGCCATGAGAAATTTTGGCAGGATAGCAAACACTTTCAGATGGTATTGATTCCATTCCTTTTTCATAAATAGCTTTAGAAGAACGTGGTGATAACGCTACTCTAAATCCCAATTTAGTAAAGAATGTATGCCAGAATGGATAATTTTCATACATATTTAATACTCGAGGAATTCCAACAGTTCCTCTTTTAGCCTGATCCTCAGTTAAAGAACGATAATTAAATACTCGGCGATATTTATAATCAAATAAGTTTGGTAACTTTTTAGATTTTAATGGTAAATTAGCCCCTCGTTCACAACGGTTACCACTAATATATTCACTATTATCATTGAAAGTTGAAACAGTTAACATACAATGGTTAGTACATTTTTGGCAATAACGAATCTCACTTTGACAAGTGAAAGCTTCTAATTGTTCTTTGTTTAATAACGTTGTTGGTTGTCCATGATAACTTTCACGAGCTAAACGGGCAATCCCAAAAGCCCCCATCAAACCAGCAATATCAGGACGAATTGCATTGACTCCGGCTTCTTTTTCAAAAGCACGTAAAACTGCTTCATTATAGAAAGTACCACCTTGTACTAAGATACTATTTCCTAATTCTTCTTTACTTCTTAGTTTAATTACTTTATATAAAGCATTTTTAATGACTGAATATGATAATCCGGCACTAATATCTTCGACTTTAGCCCCTTCTTTTTGCGCCTGTTTAACTTTTGAATTCATAAAGACAGTACAACGACTACCTAAATCGATTGGAGCTCTAGATTTTAAAGCCATAGCGGCAAAGTCACTAACATTGTATCCTAATGATTTAGCAAAAGTTTCAATAAATGAACCACAACCACTAGAACATGCTTCATTTAATAATATATCCTGAATAATTCCATCTTTAATTTTGATGGCTTTCATATCTTGACCACCAATATCTAAAATGAAACTTACATCTTCTTTAAAATATGTTGCTGCCTTATAATGAGCCATTGTCTCAACTTCACTCATATCAACTTTCATGGCTGCTTTAACTAAGGCTTCACCATAACCAGTAACCCCACTATATGCTAATTTTACATTTGGTGGCAAAATATCATAAATCTCTTTAATGATTTTTTGAACGACACCTAATGGATTACCTTCATTAGAATCATAGAATGAATATAAAATCGAATCATTATCATCGATCAAAACTGCTTTTGTAGTTGTAGAACCAACGTCTAAACCTAAATAAGCATTTCCAATATAACTCTTTAAATCATTTTTTCTAACTTTATCAATATAATGACGATGTCTAAATTCATTTAATTCTTCATCATTTTTAAATAGCGGGTCTAACGTATTCCCTTTAGATAATTTACTTTCATCAATATTTTCTAATCGATTGATCAAAGTATCAATATCAGTACTTTCAGTTTCTTCTTTAGCTAATAATGTTGCTCCCATAGCAACAAATAATTGAGAATTATCAGGGAAAATAATCTCATCTTCTTTTAATTTCAAAGTATCAATAAAACATTGTCTTAATTGGTCAAGGAAATATAAAGGTCCTCCTAAGAAAGCTACATTTCCTCGAATCGGTTTACCACAAGCTAAACCACTGATTGTTTGATTAACAACTGCCTGGAAAATAGAAATTGCTAAATCTTCTTTATTTGCTCCATCATTAATTAATGGCTGAATATCTGTTTTGGCAAACACACCACAACGTGATGCAATTGGATAAATAGTTGTGTAGTTTTTAGCTAGTTCGTTTAAACCAGCTGCATCAGTTTGTAATAATGATGCCATTTGGTCGATAAATGCCCCAGTTCCCCCAGCACAAGTACCATTCATTCTTTGTTCCAATGAACCCTGGAAATATGTAATTTTGGCATCCTCACCACCTAATTCAATTGCAACGTCACATTCAGGAATATATGTTTCAACTGTTTTAGTACATGCAATAACTTCTTGAACGAATTTAATTCCTAAACATTCTGATAAAGCCAACCCACCGGAACCAGTCATTACCGCTGTTATTGGAAGATTTCCAAATTTTTCTTTAACTTCTTTTATTAAAGTATCAATTGTAGCTTGAATATCCGAATAATGTCTTTCATATTTTGAAAATATACAATTATCATCTTGATCAGTAATATAAACTTTTATCGTAGTTGACCCAACGTCAATTCCCATGTAATACTTCTTATCCATTTTGTTCTCCTACTCTAAATTTTTCTTTATCTTACCTATAATTTTTAAAAATTGCTCAATTTCTTCAGGCTCAAGATTTTTTGTCAAAGTTTGTTCCATTTCTTGAATATGCTGTTCCAAAGAATCCTTAAATTCCAAAGCCTTTTGTGTCAAAATAATTTTCTTTAATCTAGCATCATAATCAACACCAACTCTAGTAATAAAACCATTATTTTCCAAACAATGAAGTAATCCAGTAGCACTAGAACGGCGAATATTAAAAATCACTTCTAGATCTTTTTGAAAAATATCTTCACCCTGGTGATCATATAAATAACAAAGCAGCAAACCCTGTGGCCCTGTTAGATTACATCCACTATTTAAATATCCAATTTCATTTAAGTAGCGTCCAATCAAATTAGCTAAAACCTTTATTTCAATACCAATTTGCATCTCCTGCATCATTTCACCCCACTTTGTTAGGTTGCTAACATTATATACTAATGTCAAAAGTTGTCAACGGATATGCTTAAAATATTAGACAATTTTTCTTTTTTTATTCTCTATTTTTGACTTAATTTCTTTTTATTGCATTAAAAAAGGTTCAACTTAATGAACCTTTTTCTTTCAATCTGTTTTTTCTATTCGTTGATATGCATATAAATACCCTAAAAAACACCAAGCCAATGTTGCCGATAATGAATAAATATAAAAAACACCATAATCGGTTAAACTACCTAAAAATTCACATAAAACAATCATCGTAAACATCTGCACCACAAAATATAGTGAAGTTCCCCGACAACGTTTCAATACTTTAAAAATCATTGCAATCGATTGGACAAAAAACAGAACAAACAAGATAAATCCAATAATTCCCGTTGAAACTAAAGCTTCTAAAAAGACATTATGACTATGAACAACTTGAATCGCCCAATAATCTAAAACATCTGTTTCCTGACTACCAATCTTTTTAAAATTATTTGCTCCAATTCCAATTACCGGATCATTTTGCCAGATTTCTAGAGCTGTTTTCGTTAAGGATATCCGTCCATTTGATACCTCATCAATAATTTGCAATCCCTGATTAAAATCATCATAATTACCAGAAACTAATAATCGTCCAGCTTCAACTAGTTCATCCATTTGAAAACGACTAGTTTCATGTATCGTCAATTCACCAACTGATGGAACAATATTAACTAAGTATTGTCCTAATAAACCAGTACCCGCGATTACAATGACCAAGGCTCCAATTAAAGAAATCCGTTTAAGCATACTATAGGGCTTGCGTCTGATTAAAAAATAATAGCCAACCATAATAATGATAATAACTAGAATTACTAAGGCAATCCGACATTTAGTCAACAAAATATAAATTATTTGAATTCCGATATTCAATAAATACCAATAGCGACCACGATATTTTTGCCTAACAGCCACTAACGCCAGAACTATCGTAATACAAGCTAGAAAAGCCGCCGGATTACTATTAAAATAAATTCCTGATAAACGACCAGCAACCACTCCTAAATTCCAGCCATTAGCCACACTGGAAAAATTGATTGCATACATCCCAATCGATATTAAAGAAGCAACTCCAACTAAAATGTTGACAATCATGATAATCGGTTTTACTTCCTGATGAATCTGTTTTTTTGTCATCGAGGATGGATTATTAAAAATAAGCAGATATATCACTAATTGCATAATAGCAATAACATATGAATTTAAATCACTATAATCATTTAAACAAGTTGCCAGCAATAAAACCAATCCCTGTAAGATCATTAAAATGCTATAGTTATTTTTAATTGTAAATTCTTTTTTATAAAGATCATGTATAAATATCAATCCAGCCCAGATTAATATCGGGACAAATAAGTAATTTATTTCAATTCCTAAATAGCCTAATGCTAAGGTATTAATAAACATATATATAATAAAACATAATTTAAAATACTTACGATTAAAAACCATTTTCTATTTCTCCAATATATTTAACAACTATTATACCATTTCTTCAAAAAAATTAAATACTAACCCTTTTTATCTTTTAAACAAAAAATTCCATAAATTTTCAATTATTTAAATAATATATAAAAAGAAATAGAATCCTAAATATAAATTGCTACTAGTATTAAAATAACAACTTTTTAATAAAAAAAGCTAAAATTAATTTATCCTAGAAACAAAAAATATACCTATTATCTTAGACAAAGCACTAGCTAAACTGTATTAATGATCAACACTGAATAATCAAAACTGGGATTTCATAGTTAGTTTTATCTTTTTTGTAACCATTTAAAACCATAATGTCCAATAAATATTCCAAGCCCCATTAATGAAAGATAATCAAGATAAAATAATAAAACTGGTTCTTGAAAATCAAAAAATACAAATTCTGATTGTAAAAACAGATACGTTAAAAAATTCCTATCAATAAAAACAAATAATCCATATCCAGCAATAATTAAACTAATAATAAACAAAAATCTCTTATTCACTTTTAATTCAATCTGTTTCTTTAAAAGATTAATGACCATATTCCAATGCATTCCTAGATGAACTGCCATTAAAATAAATCCCCAATAAGCTCCTAAAATATGCAATCTTCGTGCCAAAGATAAACCACCATTAAGCCCTAAAAAGCCAAAAACATACCGTGACATAACTATTCCACTATACATCTGTAAAAACATAGTAATCAACAATAACCCGATTACACTGATTCTAATTAGCTTTGATAAAGTCATCTGTCCTTTAAACAATCCTCGATACCAGTTTCGATTTAACAAATGGTGCCCGATAAATAAAACAAACATCACCATTCCAGCCCATTCATGATTTGACTCCCCAAAAAACTGATATCCCATTAAAAAAGTAAGATTAATGTCATCATTACATCAATAACAATTTTTATTACTAAAGATTTTTTCATTGCTTAATCCTCCTGATAAAATTATTAGACTATTTAATATAATTTTATCGAGTCTAAAATTATCTGTCTAATACTTATGATCAATCACTAAAAATAGCTATCAGGCATAATTCCTTTTATAACAAAAAGTGCCTCCTTTAAGATTACCACTCATAATTAGTTTTTTATTATTTTATCAGTTGTTCAAGTCACAAATACAACAGCAATATCAGCTTTTTCTAAGTAATAATATAATACTTAAAACGACAACAAGCCTGAAACAATCTGTTTTCATCACAGCAAGCAAAACTAATTTTAATTTTTAACTCCTGATAGAGTTTATAAACGAATTGAACCATTTAAAACAAAATATAAATATGGGGATTTTCTATTTGGGACTTTTGTATTTTATGATTTAAATAATAATATATTTTTAGATAATCTATTTTAGTAACATTTTCTCCCTTATTTAAAAGTGAAAGTGACTTAGTAAGTTCTTGTAGTTGTTGATAAGTATTTTCCATACAATATCTCGTTTGAAAAAAAACTGTTAACTTAGAGTTAACAGTTTTATCAGTTATTCCATTTTTTCAGTTTTTGGATCAATTCCAGCTCGATCTAAGACCGCATGAACTACATTTCGCTTACCACTTTCACTACCTGCTGAAGTACAAGTTGAAAGCGTAATTACCGGATTATTAGCACTTTGATCAAAATCAACACTAATATCACTAGTACTTAGCATTTCTTGATAGAACGCTTGAATATCAGTAATTGCTGTATTATATAAAACACTTTCTTCAGGAATAATATGAGCAGCTACTACTTTATAACGACTCACTGTTCCGTCAGGTAAATAAATATAGACATATGGATGCTCATTGGCAAACGTTTGATCAGTATATGATTTTATATTATTAAACATAGAACCATTTTTCATATTATGTCCATAAATAACAGTATTTAGATCATTGAATGGATCCGCATTTTCACTGGCAATAAAGATTGAACCAGCTCTAAAATAGTTTTTATCGATATCACTATGAATATATGTATCATTAGTTTCCCCTTGAAGAATTGGATAAGAGACATTAGTATCTGGAATATCAATCCAGCCTTTAACATCCGGATTACGAGCTAACAAAGCATCAAAATCAACAATCTTATAGCTCTTATCATCTTCAGTATTTTCAGTTACATAAGTTTCTTCAATTTCCTGATTACTATCATCCATTTCTTTATATTCCCATAAAATAGATGCTAGATTATAAGCACTATAGCAAAATACACAAATACAAACTAATAAAATAACTTTCCTTACAAAATCCATAGGACCAGATGGTTTGATTCGATCAAGTAAACTCTTTTTTTCTTTAGCCATTAGACATTGAATTTAAACAACATGACGTCACCATCTTGACCAACATATTGCTTTCCTTCCTGACGAATTTTACCAGCTTCTTTTAAAGCATGTTCACTACCATAAGCAATCAAATCATCATAGCTATATGTTTCAGCTTTAATAAAACCTCTTTGGAAATCACTATGGATAATTCCCGCCATCTCTGGAGCTGTCATTCCTTCTTTAAAAGTCCAAGCTCGAACTTCTTGAGGTCCGGCAGTAAAAAATGTTCTTAGTCCTAATAATGTATAAGCTTCTTTGATTAATTTATCAAGTCCACTTTCTTCAATTCCCAGTTCTTCTAGAAAGATTGCTTTCTCCTCTCTTTCCATCCCCACTAGTTCACTTTCAATTTTAGCACAAATTGGAACAACGTTAGCTCCTTCATTATTAGCAAATTTAACCACTTTTTGATAATAAGGATTACTGTTAGGATCATCAAGATCCTCTTCTCCAATATTAGCAACATAGATAATTGGTTTCATTGTCAATAATGTGTACTGTTTAACAATTGCCATTTCTTCTTTAGAAAATTCAATTGTTCGTGCAGATTGATTAGCTTCTAAGGCAGCTTTTAGTTTTTCTAAAATGCTAATTTCTTCTTTAGCTCCCTTATCACCTGATTGAGCTTTTTTCCCAATTCGACCAATTCTTCTTTCAACGGTTTCTAAATCAGCAAATATAAGTTCTAGATTAATTGTTTCAATATCTCTAATAGGATCTACATCACCATCAACATGAGTAACGTCCTTATCTCTAAAACAACGAACAACTTCGCAAATAGCATCAGTTTCACGAATATTTCCTAAAAACTTATTTCCTAATCCTTCACCACGACTAGCTCCTTTAACTAACCCGGCAATATCCGTAAATCCAAAAGTAGTTGGAACTGTCTTTTTAGGATTAAATATTTCTGTCAATTTATCTAATCGATAATCAGGTACTTCGACAACACCAACGTTAGGATCGATAGTTGCAAACGGATAATTAGCCGCTTCAACTTGAGCGTTAGTGATTGCATTAAATAACGTTGATTTTCCTACATTTGGTAAACCAACAATTCCGGCTGTCAGTGCCATTTTATATCACTCCATTCATCTGTATCTATTCTACTTAATATCTTTCTAAATTGCAAGTTTGTTTAATTGCATGTATAATATTTTTAATATAGAAGGTGACTAAGAGTGTTTAATGAAATTGATATTCATAATTGTAATACCAGTGAAGCCAAAGTGATGCTTGATAATTATCTTGATGGTTTGAGTCCTTTAGTTTCAGAAGTAACTGTAATTCATGGTTATTCGAGTACTGTTTTACAACAATACGTCCGCAAACGATATCATCATAAACGAATTAAAAGAAAAATTTTGACCATCAATGCTGGTCAAACGGTATTAATATTAAAATAAAGGAGTTTTTATGGAAGGTTTTTATCAAAATATGTTGCAGACTATTCGACAACATAAAAAATTACCAGTAATCCTAATTGGATTTACTCGTTATATTCCAGTTATAACTTTTATTATTTATCCGACGGTTTTAATTTGGTTATTAATAACTAAAAATCCATTATTTTTAGACACCTTGGTTCGTCCCTGCCTTTCGTTTGTTTTAGTTACTATATTTAGAAAAATTATCAATCGCCAACGTCCTTATGAAGCGATGAATATTGAGCCATTAATTAAACATAAACATGGTGAATCATTTCCTAGCCGGCATACTGTCAGTGCTTTTGCCATTGCGTTTGCTTGTCTACATATTTACTTACCATTGGGAATTATTATGACTATTCTAGCTATTATCGTTAGTAGTTCTAGAATCTTGTGCGGTGTTCACTATATCAGCGATGTTATTAGTGCTATCATCATTGCCTTTATTATTGGATTTATTAGTATATAGGAGAAATATTATATGGAACATGATTTAAATGTATGGAAAAGCTTATATGAAACAGCTAAAGCCTGGAAAAGTCAACAACCTTGGTTTTATTTACGTAGTAACGATTGGATTCAAATTGATTTTCCAGACGAGGAAACTATTTACTGTTCAATCATGGGAAATCTAGGTACTTGTACCGGTCTTTCAATCTATCAAGGTGATCAGGGACTTGCTGACTTAATGTCAATTTCAATTGATTGTACCGATACAAATTTAATTCAATATCTAATGTACGAACAAAAATGTATTACGTTTTATCTAGGAAACCGAGATGAAGTTCCTAAAGCTCAAAAGAAAATCATTAAACAACTAGGTATGCGATTTCGCGGCAATGGAAACTGGCCTTACTTTATTTCCTTTGAAAAGCACTATGCTCCTGATAGCATCAATGAACAACAAGCAATATTATTAACCAAGGTAATGTCTAAATTATTGGAAATCGTTGATATTTATACACAATCAAAAATTGATGTTATCTTTGATGACGATGAAATGATTTATGCTCATGTTGAAGATAACAATTGGATTTATGAAGCTATTTGTATTACAGAACAAGATAAATTTATGCCTGTTGATCTTGATGATCAAGAACTTTTACAACAATTAAAACAATGTCCTCAAAGTGATATTAATCTTTGTTTAGATTTATTCTATCTAAATACTTATTACTTTGATGAAAATTCAAAACGACCAATCAATCCATTAATGTTTATAGTTGTAGATGAAGAAAGTGAAATGATTATTTATCAAAAATTATTAACTGTTGATGATGATGAAATTAGTATTGTACTATCTTTTATAGTTGAATTCATTTTACAATATGACCGTCCACAACAGATCATTATTCGAAATCCAACAATTTGGGCAGCCATCAATAATCTATGTGAAGAATGTCGCATCAAACTAGACATTGTTTCGCCATTACCATTAATTGACGAGATTATCGATGAATTTAATGAGTTTATGGACTAATGAAAAAATTTCTATCAACTGTTGTTGCGGTAATTGTAGGTCTAGTAATCGGATTTTTATTTGGGCTGATTGTTGCAGCTAACAGTAATAATACGCCTCTTTATATCACGATAATTGTTTTTGTAATTTCTATTATCATTGCGTTTACTTTAGGAATCATCATTCACGAAAGCGGTCATCTTTTCTTCGGATTATTGACAGGTTATCAATTTAATAGTTTTAGAATTGGAAAAATTATTATAATTAAACAAAATAATCATTTAAACATTAAAAAACTGGCAATTAGTGGCACCGGTGGCCAATGTTTATTACAACCACCTAAATACTCTGTTGATTTTCCTTATTTTTTATATAATGCTGGTGGTGGTTTATTTAATCTTTTAGTTAGTTTTTTATCTTTTATTCTGTTGTTAGATCAAACTAATGAAATTATCAAAATCGGGTTAATTTCACTGAGCATTATCAACTTGTATCTTGGATTAGTTAATCTAATTCCTTTACGGTTAGCAGTTCCTAATGATGGTTATAATATTTTATCAATTATCAAAAACCCTGAAAGTCGCTACTCTTTTTACAGTCAGTTACAAATAAACTATCTACAGACAAATAATATTCCTTTCAAAGATATGGATGCTTGTTTATTTTGGCTACCAAAAGACGCTAATTTAAATAACCCGTTAAATCAGGCTATCTTATTTGCTCAGGTAGATTCTTTGCATGAGCAGTTTAAATTTCATGGTGCAAAAATACTAATTGAACAAATACTAAACAATTGTCAATTAATTGCATATTATTCGAATTCATTAAAATTAGAATATTTATTTTATTTGATCATTGAAGATGAAATTTCTAAAGCTAAAGATTTATTCTATGAATTAAAACCATTTATTAATCAGACATTAAAAAATAATATTATTAATTGTTATCGTATTATGTATGCTTATGAATTACTGATCAATCATGATTATCAAGAAGCAATGACCTATTATACAAAAATCGAAAATATTATTCCAAGCTACCCATATCCTAATGTAATTAAAACTGAAAAACAAATTCTAGCTCTAATTAAACAAATTAGTGTTGAACATACAAATAAAACAAGCCTTTGTAATTAAAGGCTTGTTTTATTTAGTGATTTTGATTTATTTTTACTATATTTTCTTCTTCTTTCTTTTTTGTATCAAAAATAGAATTGAACAGGCTATTATTACTAGAACAGCTATTGCTATAACGATGTGGAAAAAAGTTATTTCCACTGGCTTATAGCAAAATCCAATACCTGAATTACCCATTGATATCACTGCCCAATATTTTATATATTAATCTTTCCCATTCAATCAAAATCACCAATATTTAATGCTATTTTCCCTTATAAATTATATTATAATGTCGCTATTTTATAAGCAATATTTCTTAAGAATTATTCATGATTTAGTCGATTTTAAGCAGCAATTATACTACTGGAACCCAAATATTATGCCAATTAAAATATTCATCTTCAGGCTTACACATCGAAACTATTTGAGTAATTATATCACCAGCTAATTGCAAGTTATGTTCTTTCATATAATCAAAGGCTGGCTGCAAAACTTGATAAGTTAAAAATTGACTTGAACGTGATGGAACTGACATATAAAGACAATTACACGGAGGATAATATTTGATATATTCGGTTTCATGAATATCTAACCCCAAAGCAAACTGTTCTTCAATTCCAACGCCAAAATAAAAATCAGTATTGCCATTTATAACATGTTCTTTAGGAAATAATGCTGTTGAAAAAATGAAAGGTACTTTTTGACAGAATTGTTTCAATTCTTCTTGTTCCTCTTTAGATAAAACCAAATTGTAACATTTTTGGGTATCAATTCGATAAATACCAGGACGACTTCTTATTGTAAGATTATGATCATTGTTTTTAGAATCATTAATTAACATCCGATTAATTCTTAATTTCTTCAAAACATTCATTTGATAAATAATATTTTCTTGTAAAACTTGTTCCTGGCTGGCTAAAATATCATCAATTTGTTCAATATTATCTTTTTGTAATAAGTTAGAAACTTGTTCAATAGTAAAACCAAATCCTAAATAACACCGAGCTCGTATAATCATATGTAAATCCCAGGCGGTATAGTAACGATATCCACTATTTTCATCATGAATCGGCGTAATAATCTTTTTTCTTTCATAATAACGAATCGTTTCAGCAGTAATTCCTAATATTTTAGCTAATTCCCCAATCGTATAAGTTTTATACATTCACATTCCTCAACTTTCAAATTATTTTAAAGTTAACATCGTTATTTTAGCATATTTTTGCTGAAAATTACTAAATATCCCAACAAAATAGCTAATTGACTTTATAATAATTTGAAGGATTATACTTATTACGTGAAAAAAATAACAAGGGAGGATTAATATGAACGATAAAAAAGTTGTCCTAATTACCGGAGGAGCAATGGGACAAGGGCGTGGTCATGCCTATAAATATGCTGAAAATAATTTTGATGTAGTTTTAGGCGATATGCTGGAACCAGAAAATGAAAGTTTTCAAGAAACTATTCAAGAATGTCAAAACAAAGGAGCTAAAGTACTAGCAATGCGCTGTGATATCACTAATAATGATGATATGGAAAAATTATTTAGTGAAGCCTGGAAAACTTTTGGGCGTTTAGATGTTGTCATTGCAAATGCCGGAGTTATTAACTTTGGTTATACTTGGGAATTAACTGATGAGCAAGTTGAAAAAGTTATTAATATTAATTTGATTGGAACTTGGAGAACTGACAAATATGCTGCCAAATATATGTTAAAACAAGGATTTGGACGAATTATTAATATTTCTTCAACTTCAGGATTATATGGAACACCAAAACTAGCTACATATTGTATGTCTAAATGGGGAATTATTGGACTTACCAGAACTTTAGCTAAAGAAGTTGGTCCTAAAGGTATTATTGTAAATGCATTGTGTCCAACGAAAGTAAAAACTCCAATGTGTGAGACAATGGATTACGTTGAGTTTATTAATGATCTAACTGGTAATAACTTTACATCAGTTGCTCAAATGTACGCTGGAGTACCATTTTTAGATGTTGAAGACATCACTGATATGGTATATTGGATGGGAACTAGTCGCGAAGCTGGTAAATTCAATGGTCGTGATATCCCATTAGATCTAGGAACTTTACAATAATGGGGGTTAAAAAAATGAAAATTACTAAAGCAACTCGCTGGCGTGTTTTTGCCGGTGTTTGGATTCAAAGTTTATTTACATCAGCTACTGCTTTCTTTAGTTTATTTGCATTACCATTATGTGATCAATTTGGCTGGAGCAGTTCTGACTTTTCCATGGCTTATACCATTTATATGTTTATTTATTGTGCAGTTGGTTTTTTAGGTGGTATTTTAGCTGAAAAATTACAACCGCGGGTAGCAATTTATATCGGCTTAGTATTATTCGCTGGTGGCTGGATTTTAACTGGCTTTGCCAATACAATTCCATTTCTTTATATTGCCTATGGTTTCATTGCCGGGGCTGGCGCTGGAATGATTTATCCAGCTTGTTTACCGACAGCTTTAAAATGGTTCCCTGATAAAAGTGGTTCTATTTCTGGTTTAGTTCAAGCTGGAGCTGCTTGTGGTCCTTTTATCATGTCACCGATTGCTCAAATGTTAATTGATAACTTTGGAGCTCAAAGTGCTTGTAAGATTTTAGGGGTGATCTTTTTAATTGGAGTTGGTGTCGTAGCCTGGATGATCGTTCCTTGCCCTGATGGCTGGACACCTGAAGGTTGGGTTCCTTCAACTCAACAAAGCAAGGAATTAAACACTAAAGATTATAATATTCCACAAATGGTCAAAAAGCCTATTTTCTGGGTTTTATTAGTTATGTTTATTTTTGCCAATGCTGCAGGAACAATGATGGTTAGTGCCACATCACCAATTGCTCAAAATCAAATTGGTCTATCAGCAATGGATGCTGCTTTATGTGTAAGCTTAATGACGTTATTTAATATGTTTGGACGGATTGTCTTTGGTTTTATCTATGATAAGTTAAAAGGATGGAATTCATTACTATTGGTTTTAGTGATCAACGGTATTTCTATGTTGATGCTAACGATTGCTAATTCATATATTTACTTTATCTTGTGTATCGCTTTGGTTGGCTTTTCATTTGGTGGTCTATTAGTTGTTTTTGCCCCAATGGTTAAAATAATTTTTGGATCAAAATACTATAATCGTAACTATGGTTTAATTTTTATTGGTTATGGTATCGGAGCTTTTGTCGGACCAAAAATTTCGGCCAGCTTCTATGATGCAACTGGATCATATGTTATGGGATATCTTGGTTCAGCAATCTTAGCAGCCTTAGCTATCGCCTTGGTAATAATCGCTAAAAAAATGGCTGATAAAATGCTGAATGCTTAAAATTAAAATCATCGAAATTTTACTTTCGATGATTTTTTTATTTATTTTAACTTTGACATTTAATAAAAGAACCATGACCTGTGGCCACAAATTCAGGCTCTAGCTTTGCTAAATCAGTCTTTAATTTATTTAATAAATCCTGATTACAAACTCGTTTATCATCAATAGCAGCAACTTCTTGTTGCCAATTACCATTAATTACTTTACTAATTCTTTTTTCTTGCATTAAATCTGAGCTATAGATGATCTTTCGATTACTTTCAAAACAAATAATTCCATTTTGTAAATGAACCTCTGAAGGATAATCTATTATTTGTAAACATAAATTACCATCTTCTAATTCAAAACCACCATAAACTGGCATCAAATTATCACAAAATCCATAACCAGGTAATTCACGACTAGCCAAATTTGAACAAATAATTTGTAAATCTGGATATTCTTCTTTAAAAATTGATAAACCACCACATTCATCAGATTCCAAATGCGAAATAAATAAATATTTTAAAGGCTGGTCTTTTAGAATCTGTTTAATTTTTGGTAAATTATCAAGAGCCATAATTTTAGTCCCAGTAGCAAATAATATGGCTGGATTACTAGCTAATAAATATTGATTAATTGAAAAATCAATCGGTTTAATATGAGTTGTAAACTGATATAAATCACTTATTATTTGTTTCATCATGACCTCCTAATTTTATCTATCTTTTCAATATAATTAACATTTAATAATATATTCTGATAAAATTATAATTAACTTCATCAATTTTTCAAGTTTTCAAACTTTAAATGCAACAAAGAAAGGAAATTGTCGCTTATGAAACGTAATGCTACAACTAAAATGACAAAAACATATATGGTTACCAGTTTATTTTTACTAATGGAACATCAGCCTTTTACAGCCATCACTATTAGTGATATTGCCAAAAAAGCTGGGGTTAATCGTTCGACATACTATCGACACTTTAACAGTAAAGAAGAAATAGTTTATTATTTTGTTGAACAAGTACTTGATGAATTTTCTAAGACAATCTCAACTAATATTGATTTATATCATTATTTACTCCAACTGTTTAGCCATTTAAAAAAATACCAAAAAGAATTTCTATTACTTTGTCAAAACAAACTATCACTTTTTTATTTAACTGCTTTAAATAAAAATCTAGATATTTCCAGTCATCAAGCATACCTAAACGCTTATCATATTGGTGGTATTTTTAATTGTTCACTACTGTGGTTTTCTAGAAATATGATCGATACCCCAGAAAAAATGGCTCAAATTAGTTTAGAAATTTTACCTGATAATTTTGTTCCATATTTAATTAGTAAAAAAAAGTGCTAATTTTAATAATTAGCACTTTATCTTTAACTATGCAGTAGCCTTTTTAGATTCAAATAATTTTTTGAAATCAAAGAATGCCACTGAAATACCTAGAGCAACTAATAATACTGCTACAATTAATTGTAATCCAGATGTTAAGAAATCAATTGATCCTGTAGTCATCCAAGCAAATACAATGTTATAAATAGACATTCCTAATGAAGTTAATGTTACAACTAACATAATGCACATTGGAATATATAACATAAATCCTTTTCTTCCAGTAACTTTTAAGAATACTGAAATACTGATTAATACCATTGCAGCCAATAATTGGTTAGCAGAACCGAATAATGGCCAGATATTATTATAACCACCTAAAGATAATAAGTATCCACAGAACAATGAAATTAATGTTGCTACATATTTATTTGTTAAGAATTTATTCAATCCAGATTGTTCTTGTCCAGCTTCTACTTCAAAGAATTCTTGGAATGATAAACGACTGATTCTAGCAACGGCATCCAATGAAGTTAATGCCAAAGCAGAAACGAACATTGTCATGATACAAATTCCCCATTCTTGTGGTAACCCTAATTGAGAAACAAAACCAGTAACTCCAACTGCAAATTGAGTAAATGGAGTAGCACCACCTTCTACTGTAACCATTGCAGCTAATTGATCTATTAAAGTTCCATCAGCAATTAATGAAGATAATGAACCAACAACAACTACTACTAAGATAGCTAATAATGATTCTAATAACATTGAACCATATCCTACTTGTAACATATCTTTTTCGTTTTCAATTTGTTTACTACTAGTTTCAGAAGAAACCAAAGAGTGGAAACCAGAAACAGCACCACAGGCAATAGTAACGAATAATGTTGGGAATAAATAACTTCCACTTTCAGTTACAAATCCAGTAAAAGCTGGAGTTGAAATAGTAGGGTTATAAATTAATACCCCAACAACAGCAGCAATAATCATACCAACAAATAAGAAAGTAGTTAAATAATCACGAGGTTGTTTTAATAACCACATTGGTGTGATTGATGCAAAGAAAATATAAACAAAAACAATATAAATCCAAGTTGTTTTGCTAAAGAAAATTGGGCAAGCAATACCAGCAGCTAACATTAAAATAATTAAAACAATACCAATAACTGCTTGTAATTTACCGCTAATTTTTGTTTTTCTTAAGAAGAAGCCAAAAGCAATTGCAACTACAATATATAACATTGAAATTGAAGCTGCTGACCCATTGGCAGCAACATGTGAACCATCAGCAGCAATACCATTAAATGTACCAGCAACCATATCGGCAAATGCTGCAATAACTAATAAAGTAAATAACCAGCAGAATAAGAAGAATAATTTTCTTCCTGTTTTTCCAATATACTCTTCGATGATTCCACCCATAGATTTACCATTAGATTTTACAGAAGCATAAAGTGATCCAAAGTCTTGGACAGCACCAAAGAAAATACCTCCAACTAAAATCCATAATACTGTTGGAACCCATCCAAACATCAATGCCATGACTGGTCCAGTAACTGGTCCCGCACCTGCAATAGAAGAGAATTGATGGGCGAAAACGTTCCATTTATTACTAGGTACAAAATCAACACCATCATCTTGTTCAACTGCAGGGGTTTTAGCATTTGGATCGACTCCCCAAGTTCTTTCCAAGTAGCGTCCATATATTACATAGGCAAGGACTAAAACTACCATGGCTAGAACTAATAAGATTAAACCATTCATTTTTCTTCCCCCTTAAATTATTAATCTCTATTAAAATACTATTGTAATTGTTGTTTGTCAATATAATAATTTATTTGTAACTAAAAATATTTATCTTTTTTTAGTCAAAAAGTAAAAAAGTACTTAAATTTTATTAAAAAGCTAAACATATAAAAAGAAGATCAGCTTACTGATCTTCTCCTAAATTAAACTGACTATTATATAGCTGATAATAATAACCATGTTTTTCTAATAATGATTGATGGGTACCCTGCTCTAAAATTCTTCCCTTATCCATAACTAAGATCAAGTCAGCATTTTGAATCGTTGATAAACGATGCGCTACAATAAAGGTCGTCCGTCCTTCCATCATCGCATCAAAAGCTTCTTGAATTTGTAATTCCGTCCGGGTATCAATTGAACTAGTTGCTTCATCTAAAATAAGCATCGGTGGTTTGGTCAACATAATTCTAGCAATACACAATAATTGCTTTTGACCTTGAGATAAATTGCCACCATCTTCTTCTACCATGGTATCATAACCTGCTGGTAACTTCATGATAAACTTATGAACCCGAGCTTTTTTCGCCGCTGCAATTATTTCTTCATCAGTGGCATTGTCTTTACCATAAGTAATATTTTCTTTAATAGTTCCTTTGAAAATCCATGATTCCTGTAAAACCATTCCATATAATTTACGTAAATAATCACGTTCCATTTCTAAAGTATTAACATCATCAATAGCAATCGTTCCTTGATTTTGATCATAAAAACGCATCAGTAAATTAATTAACGTCGTTTTACCACAACCTGTTTTACCAACAATCGCCACTGTCTGACCCGGTTTAGCCTCTAAATTTAAATCTTCGATTAATTTAACTTTAGGATCATAACTAAAACAAATGTTTTTCAAACTTACTTTACCAGTGACATTTTCAATCGTTTTAGGATTGGCCACTGGTACTTCAATTGGTTCATCTAAAAGATCAAAAACTCGCTGACTGGCAGCTAATGCTGTTTGCATTTCTGACATTACTGAAGATATCTCATTAAATGGTTTTGTATACTGGTTAGCATAAGTCAAAAAACTTGATAATAGCCCAACACTAAATTGACCATTTAACACACTCAAAGCTCCAAAGACCCCTACTGCTGCATAAACTAAACTATTAACGATTCTAGTAGTTGGATTGATCAAGGCGCCATAAAACTGTGATTTGACTCCACTGACATGCATACGCTGATTAATATCATCAAATCGCTGTTCATTAATAGCTTCATAATTAAAAGCTTTGATCAGCCGCTGATTTCCAATCATTTCTTCAATATAACCATTCATATCACCACGAATATCCAATTGTTCTCTAAAATAGATACTAGTTCTACGAACGATTAATGAGGCTACTAATAATGAAAGTGGTGTTAAAACAATGACTACAACTGCAATAGTTATATTAATAGTACACATAATTGCAATCGTTCCGACAATCGTCGCTACCCCAGTAAATAAACTAGTAAAGCTTTGCAATAGTCCATTACCAATTAAATCAATATCATTAATAACGCGACCAATAATATCTCCATGAAGATGACCATCAATGTATTTTAATGGTAATAAATGAATCTTTTCAAATACCCGGTCTCTCAAATCATTAGTAATACTATATGTAATCTTGTTTGTTAGCTGGCCTGATAACCATTGAACTAGTGATTCAATTACAATAATCAAAGCAATAAATAATAATTGACTAGCTAAGGCGTTAAAATCAACTTTTCCCTTTCCAACAAGTAAATCAATCGCCCATCCTAATAAGATTGGTGTTAATAAAGTTAAACAAACACTTATAAAAGATAATACTAAAATACCCACTAATATCAATCGGTATGGCTGACAATAAGCCATCAATCGTTTAATTGTTTTACTATTCATGACGATCACCATCCTTATTATGTTGTGAAGCATAGATTTCTTGATAAATCTGACAATTCTTCATTAAATTTTGATGGGTATCAAAACCAACTAACTCACCATGATACAAAACAATAATTTTATCAGCCTGTTCAATTGAAGCCGTACGTTGTGAAATAATAATTTTTGTCATCTTTAATTGTTTCAATGCCTGTCTTAAACGATAATCAGTTGCATAATCTAAAGCACTAGAGCTATCATCAAGAATTAGTATCTTTGGCTTTTTAACTAATGCTCTGGCAATCGTCAAACGTTGCTTTTGACCACCGGAAAGGTTTTTACCACCCTGTTCAATCATTGTATCCAATCCTGCGGCTTTATCACTAATTAATTCAGTTCCTTGAGCAACTTCCAAAGCCTGCATTAATTCTTCATCACTGGCTTGTTGATTACCCAACTGTAAATTTTCTCTAATTGTTCCAGAAAAAAGTGAAGCATATTGCGGAACAATTCCAATAAAACTTCTAAGCGTTGATAAATCATAATCTTTGATTGATTTTCCATTCAATAAGATTTCACCACTAGTTGTATCATAAAACCGCGCAATTAAATTAACTAAAGAACTTTTACCAGCCCCGGTTCCACCAATAATCCCAATTGTTTGTCCAGAATAAATCTTAAAATTAATTTGATTTAAAACATTTTTCTTATCATAAGCAAAATCAACATTCTTAAACTCTAGACAAACCGGTGTTTGATGCCATTGTTTATCATCATTAATGTTTACCACTTCAGGAGTCGTTTCCAAAACTTCAAAAATTCGAGTATAACTAGCCCCGGCTTTATTATAAATTGACAAAACATTGGCAAAAACAATTAAGGCCTGTAAAATCGAATTCATATAGTTAACTAAAGCGATAATTTCCCCTTGGGATAAACCGCCAATATTGACTTGAAACCCACCACAATAAACAATTAAAACAATGGCAATATTTACAACTAAATAAGTTAGTGGATTTGATAATGCCTGTATTCTTCCAACTTTAACTTGGATTTCTTTTTGACTCTTTGTTTCTTGTTTAAACTTATTAATTTCTTTATCTTGAGAAGCAAAAGCCCGAATTACTCTAATCCCATTAAGATTCTCTCTAACAATCAAACTAATTTTATCAAGCTTTTGTTGGATACGATTAAAGTAAGGCATCGATACAATTGTAATTGCCAACATAACTCCTGCAAGCACAATTGCGCCTAAGACAAAAATAGAAGCCAAAGAACCACTGATAAAAAATGCTAAAAATAAAGAACCTAACATAATAAAGGGAGCTCGCGATGTTAGTCTGATAGTCATGGCTATTGCCAATTGAATTTGAACAACATCGTTAACTAACCGAGTAACTAATGTTGGTGCACTTAATTTATCTAGATTCCGATGATCATAACTGTTTATTTGATGATACATATCTCTTCTTAATTCTGTTCCGACACTTTGTGAAGTGACTGAAGCATAATATTGACAAACCAAAGCAAACATATAACCAAATACTGCTAAAGCTACTAAAATCAATCCTCGTGATAAAATATAATTTTGGTCTTTATTGATAATACCAATATCGATAATATCACTCATTACTAAAGGAACCATTAATTCTAGCGCTGCTTCGGCTATCTTGAAAATAAAACCGACAATTGCCGGGAAGCGATACGCTTTAATATATTTTAATAATTTCATTACCTAACCCCCCAAATTCTGGAATTATTATACCCTATCTCTTAATAATTTAGAAACCCTATTTTAATGACATAAGTAAATATAGCGACCAAATTTACTTTTCTCGCTCTTTCTTCGAAAAACTTTACGATCAATTTGATAACCACTATTTTTCAATTCCTCATCCATAGTTTCATAAGTTACCAGTACTAACTGTTGACATATTTTTCGTGATGAAGTAATTATTGCTACTTGTTCTTCATAGGTTATTGGCGTATATAAATTATAGGGTAAGTCAATAATAGCTACATCGTAATGATCAACTAGATCATGTATACTTTTCTTATTGATCAAATGACCATCATAACCATAAAATTCTAAATTTTTCCGAGCATGCCATGAAGTATCTCGAGAAATATCAAAGCCGACAATCTTTAACTTTAATGCTAATCCTTCTAATACCACTGTTCCTACTCCACAACATGGATCGACAATTGAAACACTTTTATCACCCTTAGCTGCCAGATTGACCAAGGTCCTAGCTAAACGAATATCTAGTGAATTCGAAAAAGTATAGGGTTTATTATCATGTTTTTTCCAATCAGGAATTCCATGGTGATAATAGCCACAATACCATTTATGATCTAATTTTGTAATTGCAATGATGTGTTTAGGTTTATTCATATTAACACTACCACCAATTCCCCAGGAAATATCACGGCATTTATCTAAAGTTTCCTGATAATCGACATGTGTCTGTTCATTTTTTAAATAGATAACTTTAAAATCTACATAGCTTTTCTTTAACTTGGTAATTTTATGAATCAATTGTTTAAAATCTTCACTTTCACCCCATAAATCAACCTTAGCTTTCATAAAAACACTCTGATTAACACTATAATCTAGATTTGAAAGATATATCTTACCTGAATAGCGATCATTAAACAACGCTTCAAATTCTAAAGCACATAATTCTTGATCTTCTGGTGGATAATTAAATACATATAAATATTTCTTCATACTGTCTCCTTATTTGTAACTAGATTAAATATGTGATATATTAGTTCTACTTGGAGGTTTGTTATGCAACTAATAAATTCACTAAAAAATCGATTTTCTCAAGAGCAATTACTTATTATTATTAGTGCCTTAAGTTTATCGACTCCTTTTTATATTTGTGTTCCGATTCTACTAATAGAAACAATATATTTATTGTATACTAAAAAAATCATTTATGCATATAAAAATAGTCCAAAATCTAAATATCTCTTAATCTTTATGACTATTTCTTTAATCGTATCGCTATTTTATCAAAACTGGATCGGGGTTGGCTGTCTGGCTTTAATCTTTATAGCTGTTTCATTAATGCTATTTTATCGTCAACATATAAATCAGGAAGTCTTTGAATTAATTCTTGATTTGTTGATTGCTTTGTCAGTTTTATGGGCATTATATGGTTTATATGAACAAACACAGATATTATCGCGTTTAGGCTATGACCATTTCACTTTAAAAGTATTTAGTCGCCGTGAGAATCGTTTAAACTCCGTCTTTTATAACGCCAATTATTATGCAATGATGATTGAATTTATTATTATGATGATTGGATACAAGATTTTTGGAACTAAAAATTTCAAAAAACAAGTTTATTATTTCATTGTGGCAATTATCAATTTTTTCCTATTATATATGACTGGCTGTCGTACCGCTTTAATTGCTACTGCTGGTGCGATGCTTGTTTTTTTAATTGTAAATAAAAATTATCGTATCTGTACTGTAATTGGAATTGGCTGTGTTCTAGCTGGAATTTATTTTATTTTCAATCCGGAACAATTTCCACGTATCGAGCGTATCGTTAAGAATTTTACGGTTAGATTAAAAATCTGGCGAGCCGCTATCGCTGGTATTAAAGCCCATCCCCTGTTTGGTCAAGGTCCAATGACATATATGATGATTTATGAAAAATATGGTGGTCACGTTACCCAGCATGCTCATAGTGTTTATTTAGATCCGATTTTATCTTTTGGAATCGTTGGACTGGCTTCATTAGTCCCTTATGTTTTTGATAACTTTAAACGTTTAATCAAAGTTTATCGTCAAAAACTAAACAATCGTTATGTTGCCTTAGTTATTTCATGTATCACAGTAATTTTATTACACGGTATTTTTGACTATACTATTTTCTGGGTTCATACTGGTATTTTATTTTTACTAATCGCATCATCTTTTGGTATTTATGAAAACAATCAACAAATCATTCGTTTATAGGAAGGTTAGACATGAAAGAAAACAAATATGATCAAATAGAATTTTTTGAAAAATATCAACAAATGAATCGTTCAATTAACGGTTTAGCCGGCGCCGGCGAATGGTCAGCACTAAAAAAGATTTTACCTGATTTTAAAGACAAAAAAGTATTAGATTTAGGTTGTGGTATGGGCTGGCATTGTAAATATGCCAGTGATCACGGTGCCAAAGAAGTTTTAGGAACTGATATATCAAAGAGGATGTTAGAAAAAGCGCAACAGATCAATGCAGCTGCTAATATTAAATACTTTCATCAGGCAATGGAAGATTTATCTTTTGCCAATAATAGTTTTGATATTGTTTTTAGTTCACTAGCCTTTCATTATGTTGAAGACTTTGATACCTTAGTGAAAAATATTTATTCCTGGTTAAATACAAACGGGGACTTTATTTTCTCAGTTGAACATCCGGTTTTTACGGCTGCTGGAAACCAGGACTGGATATACGATGATAATGGCAACATTCAACATTTTCCTGTTGATAATTATTATTATGAAGGTAAACGTGAAGCTATTTTCCTAGATGAAAAAGTAACCAAATATCATCGAACCCTTACTTCATATTTACAAACACTATTAAAATATAATTTTACAATTACCAATGTCATTGAACCGATGCCACCTGAAGATATGATGGATTTACCTGGGATGCAAGATGAGATGCGACGACCAATGATGTTGCTGGTAAGCGCCAAAAAAGCATGAAGTTAATTTTCATGCTTTTTTAAAAATCTTGAAAATGTTTCATTTCGGCCAATTTCAAAATTGCCATCCATATTACTGTAAATATCATCAAACCAATTAACCAAAGTGGAACTTCATAAATAGAAATATTACTGATTAATATTTCTATTATAGCAAACAAGCTCAATGTAACCAAAGCTATTTTGTTCATATAAGCCTCCTTATTAAATTATCAATATGTTTAACTTACCTTCTTTATCTATTATTATATGCAATAATAATATCATCAATGTATTAATAATATGTTAATTTTATGGGTAAATAGAAAATGGTAGCTAATTAGCTACCATTTTCTATATTGGAAAGTTATTCAAAAACAAATAGGTATAAAATTTGCATAAAAGGACTAAAAACATTATCTTTTATACCTGCTTTAATTTTACAACTTTTAAATTCTGCAAATAGCTAATTTTCCTTAATTCTATGTTAAGTTTTATTTACTTTGTTTCATTTTTCAATGCCACATAAATAACCCCTAACATAAACGGTACTAACAAAATCAATACCCCACTAGGTAAATTAGTATTTTCACTACTTGTTAATGCAAAAACATTAGAAACACTTAAACTTAAAAACATTAGCTGGACTAATACAACCATTACTACTCTTTTTATCATCTTTTTCACCTTCTATGGTTTTTATTATAATCAAATACCATAAAGTAAATAGACAAAGATAATTAAGATTATGTAAATATTAGCCTAAAGCAACATCTAAGATCATCATTACAACAAAACCAACGGCAAATCCAATCGTCGCAACATTACTATGCGCTCCTTGAGAAGCTTCAGGAATCAACTCTTCTACGACAACATAGATCATAGCCCCAGCTGCAAATGCTAATAAATAAGGTAAAAATGGAACAACAAATGATGAAAGCAAGATAGTAACTCCAGCTCCAATCGGTTCCACAATTCCTGATAATGTGCCATATAAAAAAGAACGATTTTTAGATAATCCATTTGCCTTTAACGGCAGCGAAATAATCGCTCCTTCAGGAAAGTTTTGGATAGCAATTCCTAATGATAAAGCAATTGCCCCGGCAAAAGTAACCCCCTGACTTCCAGAAATCAGACCGGCAAACAAGACACCTACCGCCATTCCTTCAGGAATATTATGCATGGTCACCGCTAATACTAACATTGTTGTTTTCTTTAGATTACTTTTAGGACCTTCAGATTTATTATCTAAATGCATGTGGGGTACCATCCGATCTAAAAATAATAAAAATAAAATGCCTAACATGAAACCAACAGCTGCTGGAATAAAGGCTAATTTTCCCATTGAGGCTGACATATCCATTGCTGGTATCAACAATGACCAGACAGAAGCAGCGACCATTACCCCTGAGGCAAAGCCTAATAATACTTTTTGAATATAAGTATTCATCTTATCTTTCATAAAATAAACACAACCTGCTCCTAAAGTTGTTCCAATAAATGGTGTAATTATTCCCCAAAATATTTCCATATTTCCACTTCCTTTCATTTATTTTTTATTAATTAAATTATTACTAATTACTGTTTTAGACAACTTAATATAACATAGTTATATTTTTGAACTATTCTATCGTAATAAATTTATAGCAGCAAATAATATGATAATAATTCTAAAAAATAAAAAGGATACGTTATACGCATCCAAAAATTTACTCTAATATCGATGTACAGTGCGGACATCTAGTTGCTTCGTTGGCTATCTCTTCTTTACAATAAGGACAAACTTTAACTTTAATAACTTTTTCTTCACTTTCATTACTGATTTTAGCTTTAATGCTATCGTTAATTGAATTTATTACTTTAACAAGTACAAAAATCACCAGTGCAATTATCAAGAAATTAATAACGGCAGTAATAAAATTTCCATAAGCTAGTATTGGAGCATTGCTACCACTTCCTAATTTTAATTTTAAGTTAGAAAAATCAACACCACCAAATATTCCTAAGATTGGTGCAATAATATCATTGTTTAATGAGGTAACTATTGTCGTAAATGAGCCCCCAATTATAACCCCAACAGCCATGTCAATCACATTGCCTCGTGTAATAAACTTCTTGAATTCTTCGATAAATGCTTTTCTTTTTTTCATGCTGTCCCACTCTCTTTCTTTAAATAAAGCTAGAAAAAATTATAACATGATTCTTACTATTTTTCATTTATTATTCATTTTTCAAAAAAATATGGTTCATACATTCGTTTTAAAGTTCTGACGACTTTATTACTATCATCCTTAGCAATTAAAACATCGTATTTACCAGGAATACTTCCAAAAGTAACGATCTTGCTGGCATTGATCTGTTGCTTTAAATACTCATTCATATTAGCTCTAGTAGCATTAATATCATAGATTTTTAGATAATAATAACCAGGATAATCAGTTGATGGATATTTTAAGATCTTTAAATCGTCAAATTCTTTTTTCAATGCCATTTCTATTTGATCAATTATTTCTTGATGATCAATTAACATTATATAAACAACATTATCATTATTATTAGAGTGTTGTTTAATATAATTTCGATAAGGATTCTTTTTTAATTGCTGATATATGTTTAATTCAGCTTCATTTTTAAAATCACCATAATAGATTATTAAACGATCATCAATAATTTCATTACTAAAATAATTAACTTCATATTGCATCAAGAATGATTTTAATTGCTTAGCTGTTTGCGGTTTAATGGCAATAACATATTCAAAATGATTTTCATTGATATTATATAAAACCGCCCCATCCATTGCGATAACTGGTAAATTTAACTTAATGCCACCTAATACTTCCATAATACTAGCCGGGGTTCTTAAAGAAGATACCGTGAACTTAATACCATCATCTAACATTCTTTTTAATTCTATTTGACTATATGGTGTTAATGTTTCACTTATAGTAAGTAGTGTTTCATCTAATCCTGATATAAACAAGATATCATTTCTTTTATGATAAGGGATTCGAAACCGATTAACTAAAACAGCAACCACAATTCCAATAATAGTATCTAGAACACGGTTAAACACAAAAATCAACGGGTTAACATCAGTAATATGATTAATTGTAATACTTAAAAATACGACACATGAAAAATAGGACGCTTCTTTTTTATTAATTAAAATCGTAGTATATAAAACCGCAATAATTAATACTGCTGAAATAAAATAATATGTTACTTCATTAAACAAACCTAGATATATCTTCATAGCTACAACTAATAATCCATATATCGCACCAATAAAAGTACCTAAAATCCTTTGCCGTGCCATTTGATAGCTGTTAGCTACAAATGGTCGCATACACCATAAAGCTGCAATAGCACTATAAAATGGGGTTCCAGTTTCCCCTCTAATAACATAAATGACAAAACATAAAATAACCGCAACGCTCGATTTAATTATCCTTAGTCCTGGTAATGGTATTTTTTTCATATTCCCTCCATCAATAATTATTTATTAAGTTGAAACTATCTTATCGTGCTATAATTATTCTGTCAAGAATAACACTAAAAAAGCAGTAAGCTAGGAACTTACTGCTTAAATATAGATGCTAAAACATTTCTTTTTGAAAGCTATTACTGATATTTGATATGCTAAATAGAAGATAACTAAAATTACCACCGCACTAATAATATTGATACTATATAATTCTGTTTTCATTGTATGCGCTAAAGCTGATACTGAAAAATATGAGGTAATGACCATTAGAATAAATGGGCAATAATAAGCAAATCTAATTTCATTGCGAATTGATTTTGATAACACTCTATCATTAATTCCCAGTTTCTTTAACACTTGATAGCGCTGACGATCTTCATACGCTTCATTACTTACTTTCATAAAAATGATACTGCCACTAGCTAATATAAAGACAACGAATAAAAAGACACAAATAGAATATAATATCCGCACCCAGGCAATATCACTATATTCAGGATCAACAGCTACATAGCTAGTTGTATCATTTACAATACTATCTAAATAACTAATTGAAGCCTGGTAATTAGCTGGATCGTTAATTTTAAAATTATACATATAGTATTCATTGCCAATTGGCTTTAATTGATCATATATTTCATCATTAACAACATAAGTATTTATATTTTCCTGAACTATTCCTAAATATGATACATTTGTTTCTTCAACGATTTGATATTCTTGATCATTAATAACTACTGATGGATTCGGATCCGGATCAGAAATATCTAATAAATATACTCTAGTCAATTGAATAACTTGATCATTATTTAATGCTGGTAAATCAAAGCTTAATCCCGCAGCACTTGCCAGCTGTTGTAATTGGCTATAAGAGATTATTCCATAACTACTATAAATACTTTGTGACCTAACATCCTGACTATTGATTGAAAGCATTTGATAACTATTGGCATAATCAATCTGATTAGTTTTGGCAATTTCATCTTTGATTTCCTTTTGATTTAAACTCCCATTAGACATAATAGTATAGGTATAAGTATCTCGAAAATGAGCAATATTGTCATAACGCTGTTTCATGGCAAAAGCTGTGGCCAAAACGGTAACTGAGCAAATCATCAAGATCGTAACCATTGCATAAGTTCGATAATTCTTCTTTAGACGAAACGCTAAATTATTTATCCATAAGACACGTTGTTTTTGGTATAAATATTTTTTATTTTGAGTTAATTTATAAATCACATAAGGGATGACCCCATCATAAAGAAAATAGATACCGACAATAACTAAAACAACTGCATATAAAATATACATAAATGAAGACATATCACCAACTTGCAAAGCAAAATAGTAACCAGTTCCTAACAATACAACACCAATAATGGCCTTAAGTGTTGACCACCATCCTTTAGGAATTTGCAGTTCATTTTGTTTTGAAGCTGATAACATTTCCAAAACGCTGCTTCTAACAATATTAACATATCCTTTTATAATCATAATTGCAAAAATTAAAACAAAAATACCAATCGTCAAGATAAAAGGAGTTACTGATAATTCAAAACCAACATCAACACTGGTGCTAGATATTGATAGTAACAACATTGTAAATAGTTTTGAAAAAATCACACCACAGCCAATTCCAATAACTAATGATAATAAAGCCATCATTGATATTTCTAAAACATACATGCGACCAATTTTACCATTATCTAATCCCATAAAAGTATAGATTCCAATTTCCTTTTTTCTTTGAGCTAGAAAAACATTAGTAGCATACCAGATAAAGAAGAAAACAAAGATAACAAAAACAATCGAAATAACTTCAATAATAATTGTAATATAATCACTGTTTTTATCTTTTAAAGTGTCCATCGCACTAGAAAAAGCAATATTTTGAAAATTAAAGAACACAAAGATAGAAAAAGACAATGAAATTATTAATGAAAGATAATTTTTTAAACTGCGCTTAAAATTAGAATAAGCTAATTTAACCAAACTCATCCTTGTTCACTTCCCATCGTTGCAAGTAAGCTTAAGATTTCATCATAAAACTGCTGACGACTACCAGTATGATTTAAACGACATTGAATCATCCCATCACGAAGCAAGTAGACCTGTTTAGCATAACTGGCACTATATGCATCATGAGTAACCATTAGAATTGTTGCATGATTATGTTCATTAGCATTTTTTAATGACATCAATAAATCTGTACTTGACTTTGAATCTAGCGCTCCGGTCGGTTCATCGGCAAATATTATACGTGGTCTAGTAATTAAAGCACGAGCACTAGCTCCCCTTTGCTTTTGACCTCCTGATAACTGGTAGGGATATTTGTTTAAATGACCACTCAAACCAAACAAATCAGCCATTTCCTTAGTTCGCCGCATTACTTCTTTACTCTTGACTCCATTTAAACTAAGTGGCAAAGCAATGTTATCAGCTAATGTCATATTATCTAACAAATTATAATCTTGAAAAATAAATCCTATTTTTTCTTGTCTGATTTTTGATAGACGCTTATTATTGACATTAGTCACATCTTCACCATCAATAATGATTTGGCCATGAGTCGGTTTATCTAACGTAGAAATTAAATTTAATAACGTTGATTTACCTGCTCCTGATGGTCCCATAATGGCAATAAAATCATCTTCATAAATATCTAAATTAATATTTTTTAAAACTTTAGTTTGATAATCTTTACCACCATATGTTTTAACTAAATTTTGAATTTCGACAACTTTTTTCATTTCAAGCCCTCCTTAGATTACAACTAAATTCTATCAATTATAATCTAAAAAATCCTAACGTCTAAATAACAGTTAACCTGCTAATCTTACATTTTCTTAATCTAGGATGAAATACTCACGGTTGTCGTTAAAAATAAGCAAAAAACGCGTCCCGTTATTATAAGTTGCATCTACTTTAACATCGATATTTAATCTTTTGGCAATGTCTTTGACAAAATATAAACCCATTCCGGTAGAACGATAATCACCATCGCGAAGATTACTACCGACAAAGCCACGATCAAAAATATAAGGTAAATCTATTTCTTTGATCCCTATTCCATTATCTTCAATAATTAAAGTATTTTTTTGATTATCGGCTACTTTAAAAATTAACCGTGGTTGTTTACTGCTACGATATTTGATTGAATTGGAGATAAACTGATCTAGCATATAAGTTAACCAGCGTCGATCACAATATACATAGATATCATCCATGTCTAAAATAATTTCAAAATGTTGATTGATCAAAAAATAAGATTGATGCTTAACTGCTTCCTTGATTACCTGATTCAAGCGAATTCTTTCGATTTTAAAATCATTTTCGGGATTTCTTAATTTACTGCTCATTAACATTGTATTTAACAGCTGCTGTATTTTTTCAATAGTTGCCCGCATATCTTTTTTTAGTCCCTGATCTTGGAGGCGTTCATTCATTAACCTAAGGGCAGCTAATGGCAATTTTACTTCATGAACCCATTTAGAAATATAATCAACTAAATCCTGAATCTGATTAGTTAAATAATTAAGCTGATGATCATAGTATTGATTATTTTTTTCGATTAAATTAATTATTGGTGGAGTAACTAAATTCGTCAATTCTGCCACTTCAATATGTTGCAATGCCTCTACTTGTTTTGTCAGCCGATAAAATTTATAGAAATCATAGCCAATCGCTAAAAGTAAAACAAAAATAAGGATCACATCTAGATAAATCAAATCAACCAAATATAAACGACTGGCACATAAAACTAAAAAATAAATATTTATAAAAATAATGATCAAGATTCCAGCTAGAATCTTCAAACCGGATTGCTTTATATAATTAATCAATATAATAACCAACTCCTTTTTTTGTTTTAATTACTTCCTGGCCCTGCAACAATTCCTTCAATTTATTTCGTAATCGTGAGACATGAACTGATAAAGTGGCATCAGTAACGAATTCATCAGTATTCCATAAAACCATCATTAATTGTTCCCTAGATACACAGCTACCTCGATGTTCTAGTAAAGTTGACATAATTTTACTTTCTGATTTTGTCAATTCAATGATCTGGTTATTATGAATCAAACGGCCACTTAAAATGTCATAACTTGTATTGTCATCTAAATACTCTTTTTCCGTCTGTTTATATTCATAAGTTCTTCTTAAGATAGCTTTGATTTTAAATAATAAAACTTCTAAATCAAATGGCTTTTCAATATAATCATCACCGCCGCTAGATAAAGCCATAATTTTATCAGCATTTTGTTCTCGACTAGAAATAAATAGGATGGGTACAGTCGAATTAGCTCTAATTTTTTGACACCAGTAAAAACCATCATAAAATGGCAAATTAATATCTAATAAAATTAAATCGGGAAGATATTCAAAACACTCACGATCGACATGTTTAAAATCATTAATTATTTTTGTTTGAAAATCCCATTTTTCTAATAATAATTCTAATTCATGAGCTAAGGTACTGTCATCTTCAACAATCATTATTTTCATTGTCATCACTTCCTTATGTATTTATTATAGCTAATAATTTGATAAAATAATATCAAAACAGCGCTATCTCTTAAGCAAAAAAATTTATGATAATTATATAAAAATACTAAGCGTCTGCTTAGTATTTTGGATAACCACTATCTTGATAATAATAATATCGATACTTCTTGTCCAAAAATTGATTAACTGCTGTTTTACCACGATTAGGATAATTAGTTATAATACCACTAACTCCCATATCAAGATATTGTAACATTTTATCAGTTGTATCAACTGTCCAGACATATACTGGTGTTATATTATAATTTGCTTTTTCAATGAAGTTGACAGTAGCCCGATTTTCTTCAATTGCCAAAAAATCAATATTTAGATTCCATAATGAAATATCTAAATCACCGGCACTACCATAAATACAATAACCGACCCACCATTCTGGATGAACTTGCTGCAAATAAGAAACAACATCATAATCTAATGACATGAAAATAGCTTGCTCTTCAAAATCATTTTCTTCAATTATCTCAATAACTGTTTGTGCTAATATTTCACCATCACAATTTTCAGTCTTTAATTCTACTAATAAACCTACTTCTAAATCATCATCCTTCATTTTCTCAATAATTTGATCAAGGGTATTAATTTTATCAGTATAACCATTTTGCGATACTTCAATATCTGTCAACTGTTTAGCTGGCGTTTCATTTACTTTAAGATTGACACCTGCTAAGCGCGATAAATCATTGTCATGAACAACCATGACTTGATCATCACTGGAAAGCTGAACATCGATTTCGGCATAATCGGCACCATTTTCATCAGCAGCAGCAATTGCGCTATATGTATTTTCAACACCATAACGACTGCCCCGATGTCCAATTACCCAAGGTTGGTGCAGCATTGTCGCCGGTTCTAGATAAGCAACGATAATCAACAATGAAATACCAATCAAAACAAAAGAGACTAACCGGGGATAGCGATTATAAATTTTAGAACGATTTAAAATATTATTAATTATCCGATAGGGTAAAAACAACCATGACTTACTCTCTTTGATCGTTTGTTTATTCTTATTTTGTTCATAGTGATTAATTATACTGGCAATACAATACATAATAATCACTACAATTAAAATCATACATAAAATATAGATTGAATTAGGGAAAAGATACGTAATTACCAGCAACAATACACTCCAGAAAACAATATTAATAACTCCCCAATGCTTTTGATAAAAATTATTTTGAAAAATATATTTATCCAGTGACTGATAAATAATATTTCCATGTATTTTAGCTTCTAACACCGTCTCATCAAAAGCCTGATTAAAACTATTATCGATGTTGACCGTGACAATCGCTGAATCATAATCATCGACAATTTTAATAATCACCAGATAAAAAACTATCATAAGTACGATTAAAGCAATACATGTAATTAAGTATTGTAATAAATAAATTCGAAAACGTGATGATATGATTAGATTTCTTAAAAAGAATCGATTAAAATCACTATTTTTAATGATGGCATTTGACAACAATTTTCCTAGTCCCCATTCAATTAAAACAAAGCCACCAACATTTACTAATAATATCAATCGTTGTTTAATTGTCAGATGACGATGAATATCCAAATTAGTTTTAAAGGCTTTAATAAAGCTTTCATGTTTTAAAATCATAATTACTGGAACAAATAACAGCAACAAATATAAGCCATAACAAAATAAATAAAAAATAATAATTAAAATATTTCCACCAATTGTCAACTGCAATTCTCCCGTAACAAAATTTGGAATTGAAAGACTAGGAACAAAGGAATTAAGATAACCAATATGCACTAATGGCAATAAGAGTAAAAAATATAATCCAGCCAAAATAAAACTGGGGTTTTTTAAACATTTAAGATTTAAAAGCGATGATTTCATGACTTCATAGATTCGAAATTCAATTTTTCGGTAACTTAAAGTAACGATATTAATTAGTACACTTATTTCATAGCCAACTACTATTAATGTTCCAATAAATAGTAGTAATATTATTAAAATTCCCTGAAGATTCAAAAAATCAAAAACGATATTTAAATTAAACGCACCACCATGTGACTTTTCATTTAAATAAATTTGGATTATTTTATTGAATAATGGCGTGATAATAATGATGATACCTAGTTTATAAACAAATTCGAATTTCAATATTTTGATAAACAGTAACCAAAATCTTTTAATCTTTTTAATCATCAAATCGCCTCCAATAATGATATTCTATCATTATTACCACCTTTTTTTAATTAATATTCTTTAAAAATTTCTTAAAGAAACTAAAAAGAAGGAAGTTCCTTCTTCTTTAAATTATAAACGATTTAATAAATCAACGATCAATAACCGATTATTATCATCAACTCCAATTTTATCTAATAAATGGCCTAGTTTCCAGCGACCGATCAATCTTAACTGCAGATCATTAACCCTTCCATCGGTGATCATTTTAATAGTTTCTTTTAAACCATCAATTTTCATTAAATCTTTAATTTGCGTATCGAGAGTATATTTAGGTAATTCTTTTAAACAACGAGCATTAGTTTTAATGATTCGCTGATAAACATAGAAAGAATCTTTTACATATCTTTGTAATGTTCCATTACCTTGATCATCTTTATCAACATAGACAAAACCATAGCGTTTTTCCATTTCACCGGTTGAATAACTAACAATATCAATTGGTCCCCACCAGGTATATCCCATGACATCGACTCCATCAACTTCCACGGCTTTTTTTACTTGTAAAACATGCTGCTTTAAATAATCACTGCGATAAGTATCATAAATTCGATGATTATCTCTAACCTTATCTTTAGCTCCCAAACCATTTTCAACTACAAAGACTGGCATTTGATAACGATCATATAAATAATTCAAAGCATATCGTAAGCCTTGAGGATCTATTTGCCAATTCCACTTACTGCTTTTTAAATACGGATTTTTAATTGCCTCATAAATATTATTACTGTCTTTAATTTTAGTTAAAATATCACTGGAAACGACAATACTTTGATAATAACTAAACCCAATATAATCAACCGTACCTTCTTTTAAAATTTGCAGATCTTCATCTTTAATTGGTAACTTTATCCCATAACGATTCATCCAGGAAATTGCTTTACTTGAATAATATCCGCGCACTTGAACATCACTAAAGAACATGTTAATATCCATAAAACTATTATTAAGTAAAACATCTTTGGGCTTACAAGTATCACTATATGAAGTTGTAAAAGCAATCATACAACCGATCTTAGCTTTTGGAATAATTTGATGACCAGCAATTACGGCCTTGGCACTAGCAACAAACATGTGATGACAGGCAGTTAAAACTTTTTTCAAATAATTATTATCTTTTGCAACTTCGACACCACCACCGGTATATGGATTAAGCAACATTCCATTTATTTCATTGAAAGTCAGCCAATACTTAACTTTATTTCGATATCTTTTAAAACAGGTAATGGCATATTGTTCAAAAAGCTTGATACACTTGCGACTATAAAACCCATTATACCATTTACTTAAATAATAAGGCATTTCATAATGTGATAATGTCACGATTGGCTCAATTCCACTTTTCAATAACTCATCAAATAAATCATCATAAAATTGAAGTCCTTTTTCATTAGGCTTTTTATCATTGCCATTAGGATAAATACGACTCCAAGCAATTGAGACTCGTAAGCAATTAAAACCCATTTCTTTAAAATACTTGATATCATCTTTATATGTATGATAGAAATCAATTGCCTGGTGACTTGGGTAATACTTATTAGCATCTATTTTATCAGTTTTTACTCGTTTTTTATTTTTGCTACCTCCTAAAAGTAAATCACTAACACTTAAACCTTTACCATCTTCATTATAAGCACCTTCACATTGATTTGCCGCTAAAGCACCACCCCATAAAAAATCTTGTCTCATACTTTTCACCTCTAATCTTATATGGTAGTGTCAAAAATCGGTTAAGCGATACAAATACACTCCCATATCAATTTGTATATATAAACAGTAAAAATGATCACTGATTATATTTCTTTGATCATCTTTTTTATGATTTTACTAAAAAAGATGAAGATTCCGTGCTATACTTGTTT
>NZ_CALUXO010000012.1 GCF_944324745.1 uncultured Thomasclavelia sp.
TCCACGTGCTCTGTAGTATACCACCTCTCTTATAGGATACTACAAAAACGATTGGAGAGAAATTATTTTTAATAAAATGTTTGTGTCCGACCGACGAAGACGGACGGAAATGGAGGTAAATATGAAAGTTGCAATTATAGACGATGAAACAATAATTTTAGATAAAATCAAAACGATCATTTTAGAAAACACTTTGATTTCCGGTTTTGATATTGATTTATATTCAAATCCGTTAACCTTTTTAAATCATAAGCAAAATTATGATTTAGTTTTATTAGATTTAAAGATGCCAGAGATTCATGGCTTTAATGTTGCTAAACAACTAAAAAACCAAAACACTTTAATTATTTATATTACCAATATGGTAAACCAGATGCATCTAGCCTTTGACTATCATGTCGTTGGTTTTATTATCAAAGAACAGTTAGAAACTACTTTAATTCCTGCTTTGAATCAGGCCATCAATAAAATCAATCAATTAAAACCAATTACAATTACTAAAAACCAGGAAGTTTACCGGTATTACCCAAATGAAATTTATTACTTTAGCTATGAAGATCGACAATTAACAGTTTATTTAAAAAATCGCATTGATTATCTTGGGTTTATGACGTTAAAAGAAGTCAGTTATAACCTGCCAGCCTCCTTTATTCAAATCAATCGCCATCAAATTGTCAATATTGAAGCTGTTTCTAGTTTCCGCAATAATATTATTAGTTTTGAAAATAGTAATCGAACAGTTAAAGTTTCACGTCGGAAAGGAAATGAGGTTTTTAACACCATTTTAAAAACGATTGAATCACTATGAAAATATCAATCTTAATACTTAGTCAAACTATTACTTTATTATTACTACACTATTTACTAACAAAACAAAAAAACAATTATCTTCTCTTTATCATTAAGATAATTGTGCTATCATTATTATTTACCAACTTTAATAATATCCTGCTTATTTACCTGGTATTAATTATCACTGATTACTTATTATTAAAAGATCATGATGCCTTTAATTTTCTTTTCGTCACTACTTTTAATATGTTTATTGTCATCTTTACTTGCATTACCTATATTTTTGATAATCCCTATTTATCAATCATTAGTTCACTAATTTCTTTTGGTTTAACATGCTTATGTTTAAAAAAAGGAAAAAGTTTTTATAATGACTGCTTATATCAACAATATCGCTCATTACTAATTGTCAATTTTTTATTACTGGGATTATTATATTTTAATAACAACTATTTATTCCAAGGTCATACAGCTAATATAATGATGATAGCAATTGTCATTATCGCTGTAATCATTGAATGTCTGATCATTCAAATCTATCATAATCTAAATAATAATTATCAGTTAAATAAGTTAAATCAAAGTTATCAAATAACTAAACAATATCTAAATGACTTAAAAACTATGCAGTATCAAATTGAAAACTACCAGCATGATTTTACCAAACACTTGATGATCATCAATCAGATGATCGATCAAGATCTAGACAAAACTAAAACTTATTTAAACCAGCTAACAAACCAGGCTAAATCAATTAAACCAGTAATTAATAGTCGTAATCAAAATCTAAATTTAATTTTAAACTTTACAATTTCTAAACATCCGGAACTTAATTTTGAGATTACTACATCATTAACTACATCATTAACTAAAGAGATTGATTTTGATTATCCATTATGTTCCCTGCTGTTAAATCTAATTGATAAAGCTATTGTTGAAACTAAAAAGTGTCATCAAACAACGATTAAAATCAAAATTGTGTCTAAAATACGAATATTACTAATAACGATAGATCATCCAATTTCTAATGACTATATAATTGATGATCAGTTTATTAATAAAATCATTTCTTTATATGATGGCAAGTTTTCAAGCTATCAAACTACTAGTAATATCAATTATGAAATTATTCTAAATTTGTAACTAATAATTATTTTCTAATCAAACAAAGATTACTAGTAGATATTAAATCAAGAAAAACCATCGAAAAGCTTCAATTAGCATTTCGATGGTTTTATTTTAATTTTATAATTAAATGATTGACTATTTTTTATTCATTTGCATTAATAAAATTAAAGAGATGATCTAAAATCATCCCTCAACTAACTTAACTCCAGCACTTGTACCAATACGACTAGCTCCAGCTTTAACCATTGCTTCTAAATCTTCTTTAGTTTTAATACCACCGGCAGCTTTAACTTCCATAGCATTTCCAACTGTTCGTTTCATTAACGCCACATCACTAGCTTTGGCTCCAGCCGTTGAAAAACCAGTCGAAGTCTTGACAAATGTTGCTCTAGCTTCTTCAGCAAGCTTGCAGGCAATAATGATTTCTTGTTCAGTCAGTAAACAAGTTTCAATAATAACTTTGACACATTTACCATTTGCTGCCATAACAACTTCTTCAATATCCTCTAAAACTAAATTAAAATTTTGATCTTTTAAAGCTCCAATATTGATAACCATATCAATTTCATCAGCCCCATTTTCAATCGCATCTCTAGTTTCAAAAGCTTTGACTTTAGTCGTGTTAGCCCCTAATGGAAAACCTACTACTGTACAAACTTTAACATCGCTATCAGCTAGCTGTTTTTTACAATAATTAACCCAAGTTGGATTAACACAAACTGATGCAAAGTGATATTGTTTAGCTTCATCGATTACTTTTTGAACCATTACTCTAGTAGCATCAGGTTTTAAAATTGTATGATCGATCATTCGATTATAGTTCATCATCATCGCCTCCATAAATTCGTTCGATTGCTTCTTTAATTATCTCTTTATCACCAGGATAATCAACCTGTCCTACATCTAATGAAATAAATTTTTCATGTCCTTTTCCTAAAATTAAGACGATATCATCTTTACAAGCTAGTTCTAATGCCTGTTCAATTGCTACCTGTCGTGATTCAATAATGACACTGCTAATATCAACGATTTCTTCTTGAATCGTTTTACAGATCGTTTCAACATCCTCACCCCGATCATCTAATCGCGTTAAAATTACATGATCTAAATATTTATTGGCTAACTTTCCTAGTTCTTTCCGTAATTTATAATTACGCTTACCAGGAGCTCCTAATACCGCAATTAACCGACCATGGTTTTGACGAACGCTATCAACATATTCAAACACCGCTTCATAGTTAGCAATATGCTGACAATAATCAATGATAACCGTAAAATCCTGATTTGTTTCTACCAGTTCCATTCGTCCTTCGATTGGTTTAACATTTTCAATAGCATCAATGATCATATGATCATCGCATCCCATGGCAATTAAAACACAAACTAACGCTAAGACATTATAAACATTAAATAATGCTAATACCGGTGAATTGACATGAAAAGTATTTCCTTTAAAAGTAACATCAAACTCACTATGATCTAAGTAAAGTTGAATATTACTGGCCATAACATCACTTTCAATTTCAATGCCATAAGTTAAAATTCGCCCTTTGGTATTATTTTTAATCTGTGGAAAATTTAGATCATCACTATTTAAGATGGACCAGCCAGTTGGTTTGATCATTTCAAACAGTTTTTGTTTAGCTAAAACATATTGCTGTTTAGTGCCATGAAAATCTAAGTGTTCAGCACCAATATTAGTCATAACCGCAATATGAAAATTAATTCCATCAACGCGTCCTAATGCTAAACCATGACTTGATGCTTCCATCGCAACGACCTTGACCCCACTGCGCTGCATCTCAAATAATTTTCGCTGTAAAAACAATGACTCGGGAGTAGTATAAGGACAATCTTCCTTGCGACCATTATATTCTAGAGAAATCGTACCGATATAACCAGTAGAACAATATTTTGACATCGCATCTTTGATCATTGAAGCCACAACTGTTTTACCACTAGTTCCAGTAACTCCAATAATTCGCATTTTTGAACTAGGACAATCATAGAAAACATTTGATACTCGATTTAATTCAGCTAAAGTATCTGCAACTTTAAAATAAATAATATTATCATGATAAACATCCAATTCCTTAGAATGAACAATTACTTTAGCCCCTTGAAAAATAGCATCTTCAACATAACGATGCCCATCGACACTTAAACCTTCAATACAAAAGAACACCGAATAAGGTTTAACATAACGAGAATCACTATGAATTGAATAAATTTTCATCTCTATATCAGTATCAAATAATTCACTTAGATATTTCATTATACTACACTTCCTTCAAGCATATCGTCATAACTTTCTATTTTAACAGTGGCAATTTCACCAATTAAATTTTCATCAGTTTTAACCTTAACCATTAAGTAATCACTGGCATGGCCAATTAAATAATCGCCATTGCGTTTTTCAAATAAAACTTTTAAATTTTTATTTATTTGTTTTAAAGCAAAATCATGATTTAATTGTTTTGATAATTCTAATAATCTTTCCACTCGTTGATGCTTGATTGTATCATTAACTTGATTTTTCATCTTAGCAGCTGGAGTGTTTTTTCTTGGTGAATAAGGAAAAACATGTAATTGACTATAATTTACTTGTTTAATGAAATTATAAGTTGTTTCAAATTCTTCATCTGTTTCTCCTGGGAAACCAACAATTACATCAGTAGTAAAAGCAATATTTGGTAAATAAGAACGGATCTTATTGATTTTAGCTAAATACTCGCTGGTAGTATATTTACGATTCATTCGCTTTAAAGTAGCATCACAGCCAGCTTGTAATGGTACATGAAGATGATCAACGATAATATCATTAGAGCCAATTAAATCAATAATTTCATCACTGATCTGACTAGTTTCGATTGACGAAATTCTTAACCGTTTTAATCCAGGAATTTTAACTAAATCTACTAATAGATCATAGAAACTATAATGATCAAGATCTTCACCATACCCGGCTGTATGAATTCCAGTTAAAACGATTTCCACATAACCATTAGCTACTAATTCTCCTGCCTGATTTAAAACACTTTCCGGTTTTCGCGAACGAACACGGCCTCTGGCATAAGGAATGATACAATAAGTACAGAAATTGTTACATCCATCTTGGATTTTTAAAAATGCTCGCGTATTTTTAAAATGATCAATATTTAAATCCTCGAACTTACGAAGATTTTTAACACTGTCAACTTTAATTATCTGTTTTTTAGTCTGTTGATATTGTTCGGCCAAAGTAACTATTTCCTTACGGTATTGAGTTCCTAGAACTACTCCCAGCCCTTCAATTTGAGCAATTTCTTCTGGAGCAATCTGACTATAGCAACCAACCGCACAAACAACTGCCTGAGGATTTTTTCTAATTGCTTTACGAATCATTTGTCTAGATTTACTATCCCCGGTATTAGTGACTGTGCAAGTATTGATTACATAAACGTCGGCAACGTCTTTAAAGGATACTTCCTGATACCCGGCATCTAAAAATATTTTTAACATGGCATTAGATTCATATGTATTTACTTTACAACCTAATGTATGAAATGCTACTGTTTTCATTTACTCACCTTTTTTTCTAATTTTTTATATGTTTTTTCTCCAATGAAATGATTGGTATATAGAAATTCAATAATTTGAACCTGATCTTCACTATTAGCTAATAAAGCCAAAGCTTCTTTGATCAGTTCTAAATCGGGATATTCATTAGTATAGCGATCAATTAGCGGAATTTCATCAACAATAATTCCCTTTTGATCAAATTGAAACACACACTTAAAGTCCATATGATAGAAATAGTAATATTCATCATCATTACCAACTAGCTGTAATGATGAAAACTTAGAATTATATGGCTGCAACCCATATAGATCAAAGATATTTTTTATATTTCGAGGATATTGTTGAATATATTGACGATGCTGTTTTAAAGTTATCAACTGGTAATCAGTCAAATAGTATTTATTGACAAATGGTTCTAAAAACGGAATATAGATTTTCTGTTGACTAGTTGTATCTTGAAAACATGGTAAATCAGCCACGACTTTTGCTTCATCTTGATTTAACATATGCTGTTTTTCCAAATAAGTTAGATATTCAAAAACATCATAATTATTAACTGTAAAACGATTATAACATTCATCAATCGCTTCTTTATTTCTAATTCCATTGAGAATAACTTCGTAAATAAATAAATCTTGAGGATATTTAACTTTATAGGCAAAGCCTTCTTTAATAATTTCCTTGCTTCCTTCTTCAACAAAACGATATAATCCCGTTTTATTTAATTTTATCTCATAGCGATATTTACCTAACAATTTTAATATATTCATCATTCAATCTCCCTACTATACCCAATTACACTTAAAAAATATAATGGTGCTGTTTCACTTCTTAAAATTCGTTTACCTAAAGAACACGCTTCGATACCTAAATTTTCCATCATTTCAATTTCCTGATAATCAAAACCGCCTTCACAACCAACAATAATCGTTATTTTAGCACCAGGCTGCAATTGTTTCAAGGTTTGTTTCAAAGCCCGGTCTTCACCATGTTTGGCTAATTCTTCATAGGCTACTAAATTATAATCACCGAGATACTGGTCCAGCTGTTTTAATGTAATTACATTAGTTATCTCTGGAATTATATTTCGTCGTGATTGCTCACTGGCTTCCTTAACGATTTTATGATAACGTGTCATTTTTTTAGCAAACTTTTCGGGATTAGTTTTAATAACACAGCGTCTAGTAAGTAATGGAACAATTCTTTTTACCCCTAGTTCTGTGGCTTTTTGAAGTACCATTTCCAGTTTATCACCTTTAGGTAAAGCGTAAACTAGAGTTACATCAACATCTAATTCATTATTTTCATCTCTTTTTTCAATAATGGTGATCAATCCCTGATTAATGTCTTTGATTGCTGTTAAATATACCTGACCAGTTGGATCAAGACAAATAATTTGATCACCATTATTCATTCGCATAACATTTTTAACATGATGTAAATCACTTTCAGTTAATGTAATTTCTTCCTGTTTTTCGATTACTTCATCTATAAAATATCGTTGCATTTATAACCCTCCAAAAATTATTCTAACACGTTTGAGCAATTGATAGAAATATTCTAACTTATTTTATTTAAAATGTATAGAAAAAGCATCATTTATCATCCTTTAACACCAAGATTTTCTTGATTATCTGATCAATCAAATGATTACCAAAGTTAAAATAACGCTCATGTTTATACTTTTTAACTCTACTATTTTGATTAAATGCATAATTCAAACAATAACCAAAATAAATTACACTGGCAATCAAATAAATTGAAAATAACATAATTACTAAACTAGCTAGTGGTCCATATAGAACATAATAACGGGTATATCGTTCAACGATATAAAAGAAAAACATTCCAATAACTACAATAGCAATGCTCGTAAATACTGCTCCTAAAATTCCATAGCTTAGTGGTCGTTTAAAAAAAGATAAAAAGCGATAAAAATAATAAAATACTAAAAATAATCCTACAACCATCGTCATTGTTGGATTAAAAGAAAACCAATAATTAATAATCGCTAAAGCCATGATCGTTATTACTAAAATAACAAATAAAACAACTGCTTTTATCCTAATTAAGATATTATAGGATTCAAAATGTTCATCCTCTTTAACGATCAACATCAATGAATAGATGGCATTACTGGCAATAAATAAAGAAAAAATCGTTGAAATAATTACCGAAAAAGACATTTTAATTTCTCTAGCTAAAATATATTCAAAAAAAGGAGCTAATAATACTTCAGGAATATAATCATAAAGCAAATCGATCATCTTTTTAGCATCCAGTAAATCATGTTCAAAAACCTGAATCAAGATAATTAATGATGGTAATAAAGCTAAAACTAAACAAAAACTAAGTGAATATCTAAATAGATTACCTGGTGGTAATAGAAACTTTTTTATTGCAATTTTTAACTGTTTCAAAAATGATCACCCAATTATAAGATGGCTAAAATCACTATTTTTAACCAAGAAAATAAAAAGCGATGAAACCCTCAGATTTCATCGCCCTATTAACCATTAGTTAACAACTGGGTTATTAACATTTAAGAAAAATCCATTATCATAATCAACTACTACATGACTACCATTTTTAATATCACCTTTGATCATTTCACGAGCCACTAACGTTTCAATATTTGATTGAATATAACGTTTTAATGGACGAGCACCAAATGTTACATCATAGCCTTGTTGACTGATCATTTCTTTAGCTTTATCGCTAACGGTAATCGTAATCTTACGATCTACTAAACGATCTTGTAATTGTTTAATGAATTTATCAATAATTTTATTTACAACTTCTGGACTCAATGAGTTGAAGTAAACAATTTCATCAATACGATTTAAGAACTCTGGTTTAAAATGAGCTTTCAATTCATTATCAACCGCCTGACGAGTTTCTTCATTATTTCCTTCCAACAAATAATTAGAACCAATATTTGAAGTCATAATGATAATCGTATTTTTAAAGCTGACAACATTTCCTTTAGAATCAGTAATTCGACCATCATCCAATACTTGTAACAAGATATTAAAGACATCAGGATGGGCTTTTTCGATTTCATCTAATAACACAATTGAATAAGGATGTCGACGTACTGCTTCTGTTAACTGGCCACCTTCTTCATAACCAACATATCCTGGTGGTGCTCCAATTAAACGAGAAACATTAAATTTTTCCATATATTCAGACATGTCGATTCGAACAATATTTTTCTCGGTATCAAATAACTGTTCTGCCAGTGATTTAGCGACCTCAGTTTTACCAACACCTGTTGGTCCTAAGAACAAGAAACTTCCAATTGGTCGATCTTCATCATTAATACCAGCCCGTGATCTTAAAATAGCATCAGTAACTTTAGTAATTGCTTCATCTTGACCAATTACTCGTACTTTTAAAGCATCGTCAAGTTTCAATAATTTATCACGTTCTGATTCTTTAAGTTTACTAATTGGAATCCCAGTCCAACGAGCAATAACTTCACTAACTGTATCGACAGTGACTTTTTCTTGTAATAAATCATCTTCATGTTTAGATGATTCATAATTTTGAATTTCTTTTTCAATCTGAGGTAATGTTTCATACATGATCTTAGAAGCTTCTTCTAAGTTACCTTCAGTTTGATATTTATCTTTTAAGTTTTCTAACCGTACTTTTTGATCTTTTAATTCTTTGATATGGTCTAAAGAACTCTTTTCTGTTTGCCATTTATCAGTTAAGCCTTTAATTTCTTCATCTAATGAAGCAATTTTAGCCTTAATTTCTTCAAGACGTTTTTCATTATCTTCATTAACTTCTTCTTTTTCAATTGAAATTCGTTCCATCTCTAACCGATTTTTCTCACGAGTAATCGTATCAAGTTCTTCAGGAAGAGAATCAATTTCCATACGAATTGAAGCACAAGCTTCATCAATTAAATCAATTGCTTTATCTGGTAAAAAACGATCAGTAATATAACGCTGTGACATATTTACGGCCCCAATGATGGCACTATCAGTAATTTGAACTCCATGATGTGATTCAAAAGAGTTTTTCAATCCCCTTAAAATAGCGATTGTATCATCAGTATCTGGTTCATCAACTTGAACTTTTTGGAAACGACGTTCCAATGCCGCATCTTTTTCAATGTACATCCGATATTCATCCAAAGTTGTTGCCCCAATACAGTGTAATTCACCACGAGCCAACATTGGTTTTAATAAGTTAGCCGCATCCATGGCACCATCAGTTTTACCTGCTCCAACTAACTGATGAATTTCATCAATAAATAAGATGATTTCACCTTCAGATTTTTTAATTTCATTTAAAACGGCTTTTAATCTTTCTTCAAATTCACCACGATATTTAGCCCCAGCAACTAATGAACCTAAATCCAATTCATACAAAGTTTTATTTTGAATAGAAACTGGTACGTCGTTTTTGAAAATACGCCATGCTAATCCTTCAACGATAGCCGTTTTACCAACACCAGGTTCCCCAATTAAAATTGGATTATTTTTAGTTTTACGTGATAAGATTTGAATAACTCGACGAATTTCTTCATCACGACCAATAACTGGATCAAGCTTACCGTCAGCTACTTCTTTAGTTAAATCACGCCCATATTTTTCCAATACTTCATATTGATTTTCTGGATTTTGATTATTTACCATATTACCACCTCGCATTTCATCAATTATTTTCTTAACCTCACGTTTATTTAAATGCAAGTCTGATAATAATTCTTTTACCCAAGAACTATTCAATTCAAACAAAGCCATTATTACGTGTTCAACACTTAAATATTCATCTTTAAATTTATTCATTTGTTGATTAGCTAAATTAATTAATTGATTAAAATCATATGAAATTCTAATATTATTTATATCAACATTACTAACAACAGGTTTACTTTGTAAACGTTGATTCAATTTATTTTGCAAATTAGGAATATCAACATTAGCCTTCGTGAAGACTCGATATAAAATTCCCGCACTATCATCCAATAATGCCAACAAGAAATGTTCAATATCGACAACTTGATGACCCCTTTCACTAGCCATCGTAATTGCACGTTGGATTGC
>NZ_CALUXO010000013.1 GCF_944324745.1 uncultured Thomasclavelia sp.
CTTTTAAAAATAAATCTTAATTAAAAATAATTTCTATCATATAACTAAAATCTAGTACTAATAGTTATGTACATCAAAAAATCTTTGTAACAATTAAAATTAAATTATTTTGCAGGAATTATTTCAATCCAATAATCATCAGGATCATGAATAAAATACAATCCCATCGCCTTATTTTCAAAACAAATACATCCCATTTCTTGATGTAATTTATAAGCTTCGTCATAGTTTTCAACTTCAAAACAAATATGACTTTCATTTTCACCTAATTCATAAGCTTGTGGATGATCTTTTAACCAGGTTAACTCAATTTCAAAATCTGATACTCCATCATTTAAATAAGTTAAAATAAAACTTCCATCACTAGCTTCTTTAGTTCTAACTACTTTCATTCCTAAAGCTTTTTGATAAAACGCTACGCTTTTTTCAATATTAGTAATATTGATATTACAATGAATACATTTAAATTTCATAACTACTCCTTTATTTTTCTAATTCATACAATCGATATTGTCCCATATAAATCAAAATCAAATCCATGATAATTTCCACTGGCCAATAGACTAAAACAAAAACACTGATACCGACGATCAAATCAAATCCAGCTACCATAACTACATATAAACCAACAATTAAAGCAATAATTATTGGAACAAATCCAATTCCTGGTGGGAATTGAATTTGCATGATCGTGCCACATTCAGGACATTTTTGACGTGCTTTATAAGCAAATGAGCTGGGCTTAAACTCATGACCACAATTACTACATTCCATCTTATAAACTACAAATCATGACAGTCATCTTACCATCGTAAGTGACTTCACTTTGATCAGCACAAACAACAAAGTTATCGCCCATTTTTACATCCATACCTTCAATCGTTCCGCTTCCAGCAACGACAGTTACCATTTGGAATGGTTTGTTGTTAGTGATGACATTTTTACCATCTAGATCATATTTAGTAACTGTAAAAAATTCACTAGCTACTAATTGAGTCGCCTTACCATTTTCCATTTTAGTTACTACTTGATTAGATACATCATAAGGTTTATATGGTACAGTTGCCACATCAATTGATTGCTTAACATGTAATTGCCGTTCATTTCCATTAGCATCTTTACGATGATAATCGTAAACTCGATAAGTGATATCTGAAGATTGTTGCGCTTCATAAATTAAAGAGCCACTGCAGATAGCATGAATTGTTCCTGAAGGAATATAGAAAAAATCACCTTTTTTAATTGGAAATTTATTCAATAAGTTATCATAATCATCATTATTAATTGCCGTAATAAGTTCCTGTTTTGTTTTAGCATGATGTCCCATGACCATCTGGGTTCCTTCATCAGCATCTAAAACATACCAGCATTCTGTTTTTCCAAGTGAATTTTCATGTGCTTTGGCATACGCATCATCAGGATGGACCTGAACTGATAAATCGTTACAAGCGTCAATAATTTTAACTAATAATGGAAATTGTTCACCTTCAATATTTCCAAACAGTTCCCTGTGCTCATTCCATAAAGTTGCTAGTGTTTGTCCGGCAAATTCACCATTAGCAACTGAACAGTCACCATTTTTATGAGCTGAAATAGCCCAGCATTCACCAGTATGATCACTAGGAATATCAAAATTATAAACATCTTTTAACTTATGACCACCCCAGATCATTTCTTTAAATACCGGATTAATTTTTAAAATATGTCCCATTTTTTTACCTCTTTTCTATAAATTTAAAAAATTCATCTAATTCATTTTCATTATATACCATTATGCCATGTTTTTGAAACAACTTGCAAGCAATACCATCACCTTTTATTAAGTGATGACTAAATGTCCCATCATAGACATAACCTTTACCACAGCTGGGACTTTTAGCCTTCAATAAAACAACATCAACATTATTCTCCTGTAAAATCTTTAAAGCTCGTTTAGCCCCTAACTGATAAGCCTCACTTTTATTTACACCATTAATATCCATTACTTGATCACCAATTATTTCACATGGAGTCCTTGGAATAGTTAAGCCACCTAATACTTCCGGACAAATCAAGACTACATCATCACGCTTGGCTAATTGCTTAACCTGTTCAATTAAATTATCACTACCTTTATAAGTACATTTAATTCCCGCTAGACAACTACTGATCCCAATCATTAATAACCTCAAGAATTTCAGCAGCTTGACTGACAACAGCATCAGCACCGGCTTTTAATAATTCCTCTTTACCTCTAAATCCCCAGGCAACACCAATTGATCTAACTTGAGTATTAATAGCGGTTTGGATGTCTACATCACTATCACCAATATAGATAACCTGGTCTTTAGTTACATTAAAAGCATCGATTACTCGATTAGTTAAATAGGGATCAGGCTTTTTAGGATAATCAGGATGATTGCCATAAACATAACTAAAACTATCAGGGAATAATGTTTTAACAATCTTAGTTGCATGTTGATGCGGCTTATTAGTGACAACTGCTAAGTTAAAATTTTGTTTTTTTAATTGTTGGATCAAAGTAGTAATTCCCGGATAGGGATTAGTATTTTCTAAACATTTTTGTTCATACAGCTCATCAAAGCGTTGTTTAAATTCAGCAACTTGATCTTGATGTTCTGGTGGTAAGACCCGTTCAATTAATTTAATAATGCCGTTTCCTACAAAATAACGATATTGATCGATTTCATATGTAGGATATTGATGTTCCATTAAAATTTGATTAGTCGTATTCGCTAAATCAACCAATGAATCGACTAATGTTCCATCTAAGTCAAATATAATTGTATTAATCATCATATCACTCCAATTTCATCAGTATTATAGCATAGTTTTTTCTTGTATGCTTATTAAGTTGTGGTATAATTCTATATTAAGGAGTGGAAAAATGGAAGAAAAAAGTAGTGTTTTTATGACTTTAGGTACAGCACTGGGATTATTAGTAGCAATTGTTTATTTTATCATTCAGTTTGCCACTAGTTCTGTTAGTTCCTGGATGGCAGTAATCTTTTTAGCGGGTGCCTTGATTGGTCGGGTAATTGGATATGGATTAGATCGAATCGTTGATTCTAGTAAAACTAAAAAGCGTTAAAAAAAGCTAAGTTTGTAATGAACCTAGCTTTCTTTATTTTGATACTTTAAGTAACTGCCAAAGGCCTCCTTGGCCTTTTTTTCATGAGAACGGCTAATTGGTATAACTGTGCCATCTTTTAAAATAAACCGATTACGTTGATATTGTTGTACTTCATTGAAATTGACAATAAAGCTACGATGACATTCAAAGAAATTATCTGGAATCTTTTGTAAATAGGTTTTAAAGTTTTCATATGTATAATAATTTTTATTACGCAAATGAATAATCGTCCGTCTTAGATCCCGCTCAAAATATTTAATTTCATTTAAAGCAATAATAATCATTTTATTACGAATCGTAATTTTTATATTATTTTGACTATTTCTAATTAGATTTGTAGCCTTTTTTAAGGCTAGTGGTAAATATGTTTCTAGTTCTTTAATATTAATATAGAAGCAATGACCAGTTTGATAAATATCACTTAAATATTTAATATCATTACTAATATAAATAATTTGAGCTCCCTTAAATCTTTGGTTAATTTCCCTTGCTTCATGAATCGTACTTTGATTATCTAACTGCAAATCTAAAATAAAGATCGTATAATCATGAAAATGATTAAAATTTTGCTCAAATGTTTCGATTGAATCAAAACTGCTGACTTCAAATGATTCATCAAATTGTAATACACCTTCTTCTATCAGGGCTACCTCACCAGGATTTTCATTTAAAATAACAATTTGCATCATATCTTCCTCCCCACATCGATATAAGTAACTGTAATTTAAATTTTAAGACTTATATAATTACATAAATTATACTAATAAAGATTATTGATGCATAGGTGTTCTTCAAAGTGTGACAAATAAATTACAACAAAAATGTCATTTTGATATCATTTTGTGCTTTTTATCCAAAATATTTATCTTTAAAAAAATTTCAGGAATTAGATATATTATCATTAAGATTACTTTTCATTATTATTTTTTTGATTATCAAGTAGTTTATTTTTGTAAAAAGAAAACAGCACTTACGTGCTGTCTTAGTTATCAATGAAAATCATTTAAGCCAATGTCATTAAGTTAAGATTTTAATGACAATCGATGGTTATATTGCAAATATGCCCTCTCTTTTTTATAAAATTTTTATCATTTTTAAAAGAAAAATATTGACATTGCAACGATAGTGTGCGGC
>NZ_CALUXO010000014.1 GCF_944324745.1 uncultured Thomasclavelia sp.
TTTCTCATAATCAAAACCTCCAATTTAAAATGTGAGGTTTATAGTATAGCATTTTTTTGATAATGTCCCAACATGTTGGGACATTATCAATCTTGTTACATTAAGACATTATCATATTTGAATCAGACAGTATTTTTCGCAAAATGAAATTATTTTGTATTAATAATTAATATCAGTTATAATAGAAGTAATGAAGAAAAATAAGGAGGTAAGGTATGAGTTTTCCAAAAGGATTTTATTGGGGTGGCGCTACTGCTGCTAATCAATTAGAAGGAGGATGGCAAGAAGGAGGTAAAGGTATTTCTTGTCCAGATATTTGTACTGGTGGTACAGCTACAAGAAGTAAAAGAATTACACCTGAATTAGAAGAAGGTACTTTTTATCCTTCACATGATGCGATTGATCATTATCATCGTTTTAAAGAGGATATTGCTTTATTTGCAGAAATGGGATTTAAAATGTATCGTTTTTCTATTGCCTGGACAAGAATCTTTCCAAATGGTGATGAAAGCGAACCAAATGAAGCTGGTTTGAAATTCTATGAAGAATTAATTGATGAATGCTTAAAGTATAATATTGAACCAATGGTTACTATTTCTCACTATGAAGTACCATTTAATTTAACTAAAAAATGGAATGCCTGGGTAGATCGTCGGATGATCGATTGTTATTTGAATTTCTGTAAAGCAATTTTTACTCGTTATAAAGGTAAAGTAAAATACTGGTTAACATTTAATGAAATTAATAGTGCTACAACTGCTATGGGTGGTTTTTTAGGACAAGGAATTTTAAATGAAATCAAACCAATGGATTTCATGGATCAAGTTGATGTTCCTAACAATCGGTTCCAAGGATTGCATCATCAATTCTTAGCTAGTGCTTTAGCAGTTAAAATGGCTCATGAAATTGATCCAGAAAACAAAGTAGGATGTATGCAAATTATGGCAACAAGTTATGCTTTGACTTGTAATCCAGCAGATGAAGTAGAAAATCAACAAAAGAATCATTTAATGAATTGGTTCTGTAGTGATGTCCAATGCCGTGGTAAATATCCAAATTATATTAAAAGATATTTTAAAGATAATAATATTGAAGTTAAAATGGAACCTGGTGATGATGAAATTTTAGCTAGTGGACCAGTAGATTTCTATACATGTTCTTATTATATGTCAAATTGTCAAACTGCTGATCCTGAAAAACAAGTTGCTGGTAAAGGTAATATTTTAGGTGGCGTACCTAATCCTTATTTAAAAGCTAGTGATTGGGGATGGCAAATTGATCCTGAAGGATTACGTTATTCATTGAATGAAATTTGGGATCGTTATCAATTACCAATTTTCGTTGTAGAAAATGGTTTAGGAGCTCATGATAAAATTGATGATGATGGTAAAGTTAGAGATGACTATCGTGTTGATTATTTAAGAAAACATATTGAACAAATGTATGAAGCTGTGTTAGATGGTGTTGACTTAAGAGGATATACTCCTTGGGGATGTATTGATTTAGTTTCAGCTTCAACTGGTGAAATGGAAAAACGTTATGGTTTTATCTTTGTTGAAAGATATGATGATGGAACTGGAGATTTTGCAAGAAGAAGAAAAGAATCTTTCTATTGGTATAAAAAAGTTATTGAAACTAATGGTGAAGATTTGGGATAATAGATGTGTGCAAACACATTTATTTTTTTGGAGGTCTAATGAAAGTACGGGGTTATTTTTTAACTATTTTATCAGCTGTTATTTTTGGTTTTACACCAATTTTAGCTAAACTTACATATTCAATGGGAAGTAATGGAATTACGATGGCTTTTTTTCGGCATCTATTTGTTATTCCGGTTTTATTTTTGATTATTAAAATTCAAAGATTAAACTTTAAAATTACTTTGAAGCAATTAAAGAAGATTTGTCAAATCGGGATTATTGGAACTGCGTTAACTATTGGTATGTTATATACTTCTTATAGTTATATTCAAGTTGGAACAGCAACGGTACTCCATTTTCTCTATCCATTATTTGTTTCATTGATTTGCACTTTTTATTATCATCAAAAAATGTCTAAAGCGATTAAATATTGTTTAGTAATTGCCAGTATTGGAATCGTCTTTTTTATTGAATTAGGCGGGTCTTCTTCAATAGGAATTATTTTAGCCTTATTATCAGGAATTACTTTTGCTTATTATTTAGTAGGAATTGAACAATCGGGTTTACAAGTATTAAATCCCTATGTTTTAAATTTTTATTTTGCAATCGTTATTGCTTTGGTTCTGTTTATTTTTGGTTTGATTAGTGGGCAGTTAGTGTTAGTATTGCCTGTAATGGCATATGGTTATTCGTTTATAATTGCTATATTAACTTCAATTGTCGGAATAATTTGTCTGCAACTGGGAGTTCGTTATCTTGGAGCAGCTACTGCATCAATCTTAAGTATGTTTGAACCAGTTACCAGTTTGATTTTTGGTGTTTTAATTTTAGGTGAACAATTAACGATATTAAAATTGATCGGTTGTTTTTTGATTTTAGGAGCGATTACTTATTTAATTATGAGTAATTCATCAAAAGCGACTGACAAATAAAATTAATACTAGCATGATGCTAGTTTTTTTTATCTTTAGTTCATATTTATTTAGTAAAGAATATGTTAGAATCTAGTTAAGATAAATGATGAAATATAAGGAGGAAAATAAAGTGGCAAAATATGTAATGGCTTTAGATCAGGGAACCACTAGTTCACGCTGTATTATTTTTGATCGTCATGGTAATGTTAAAGCCATCGCTAGAAAAGAATTTGAACAAATATTTCCCCAACCGGGCTGGGTTGAACATGATCCGATGGAAATATGGTCTTCGCAACTGGCAGTAGCAATTGAGGCTATGGCCAAAAAAGGAATCAAGGCTCAAGATATTGCCGGAATTGGCATTACTAATCAGCGGGAAACAACAATCGTTTGGAATAAAGAAACGGGCGAACCAATTTATAATGCGATTGTTTGGCAATGTCGACGAACTGCCGATATGATTGATCAATTAGTTGCTGACGGGATGCAAGAATATGTCATTGAAAAAACCGGTTTGATACCGGATGCTTATTTTTCAGCTTCAAAAATTGCCTGGATCTTACAAAATGTTCCGGGAGCCAGACAACTGGCTGATGAAGATAAATTGTTATTTGGAACTGTCGATACATGGCTGATTTATAATTTGACGGGTGGTAAGGTTCATGTAACTGATTATACTAATGCTTCAAGAACGATGTTATTTGATATTCATCAGCTCTGCTGGGATCAAACGTTATTAGATTATTTTAATATTCCAAGAAGTATGTTACCTGAAGTTAAACCATCAAGCTATATTTATGGACAGAGTCAGACGGGAATTTTAGGTGGTCAGATACCAGTTGCTGGAGCGGCTGGTGATCAACAGGCAGCACTATTTGGGCAATGTTGTTTTGAACCAGGTGAAGCCAAAAATACTTACGGTACAGGTTGTTTTTTATTGATGAATACCGGTGAAAAAGTCTATCATTCAAAAAATGGATTGATTACCACGATTGCTGCTAGTGAAAATAATCAAGTACAATATGCCCTGGAAGGAAGTGTTTTTGTCGCTGGCGCGTTGATGCAATGGCTGCGAGATGGCTTGAAGATGATTGAAAATACGCCGCAATCATATGAATATGCTATGAAAGTAAAAGATACTAATGGAGTATATATTGTACCAGCGTTTACGGGTTTAGGAGCTCCTTATTGGGATCCATATGCTAAAGGTACTATCGTTGGTTTAACTCGTGGTTGCACTAAAGAACACTTTATTCGCGCGGCTTTGGAATCGATAGCTTATCAGACCAATGATGTTTTAAAAGCCATGCAGGAAGATACAAAAATTGCCTTAACTAAGTTAAAAGTTGATGGTGGTGCCAGTCAAAATGATTTTTTAATGCAATTTCAAAGTGATATATCTAATTGCTTAGTTAACCGTCCTCAATGTGTTGAAACAACAGCATTAGGTGCAGCGTATTTAGCGGGCTTGGCTACTAATTTTTGGAGCGGTAAGGATGATATAATAAATAATTGGCAATTAGACCATGAGTTTAAACCAGAAATGAAATCAAGTCAGCGTTTAGAAATATTAAAAGGATGGGACAAGGCAGTACGCTTTACGTTACAATGGAAAGAAATGTAAAAGAATCAGGTTTTTAGGCCTGATTCTTTTCTTCATCAATAAATGTTTTATAAATAGCTTTGATGGCTTTTTTGAAATGACGATTTTTAACACCGACAATAATATTTAATTCAGATGAGCCCTGATCGATCATTCTAATATTAATTCCTGCATTTGCTAAGGCAGTGAAAACTTTAGCGGCAATCCCTTGGGTATCACGCATTCCTCGTCCAACTACGGCAATTAACGCTAGATCAGATTCTAATTCAATTGAATCTGGATGAACTGCTCGATGAATACCAGAAAGAATCTTTTGTTCTTTATCAATAAAATTATCTGTTTCAACGATTACGTTCATAGTATCAATACCTGAAGGAACATGTTCAATTGATAATTCATTATCTTCTAACACTTGTAAAACTTTACGTACAAAACCAACTTCACTATTCATCATATCTTTTTCAATGCTGATAGTAGCATATCCTTGTTTACCGGCGATACCAGTAATGACATGATCTGGTTTGTGGCAAGTAGTTTCCACAATTAAAGTACCGGCATCTTCAGGCCGATTAGTATTTTTGATTTGGATTGGAATTCCTTCATTACGAATTGGGAAAATTGAGTTTTCATGTAAAACGCTTGCTCCCATATATGAAAGTTCTCGTAATTCTTTATAAGTGATCGTACCGATAGTATCCGGATTTTTGACAATTCGTGGATCGGCTACTAAAAAGCCAGAAACGTCAGTCCAGTTTTCATATAAATCAACATGACCGTTACGAGCGACGATGGAACCAGTAATATCACTTCCCCCACGTGAGAAAGTTTTAATAGTATCACTACCATCATTTAAAGAACCATAAAATCCTGGAATAACACAGTTTTTAACTTCAGATAATCTTTTTGATAAGATTTTGTCAGTTTTTTTATGATCATAATTTCCATGACTATCAATAAAGATTACTCCTTTAGCATCAATAAATTCAAATCCTAAATAATTAGCTAAAACAATACCATTTAAATATTCCCCACGGCTGGCAGCATAATCAATTCCAATTTTATCAATAAAAGCCTGTTTAATTACTTTAAATTCATCTTCAAGTGATAGATCGAGTTTCAAATCATCAATGATATCTTGATAACGTTTTTTAATTAAGGCAAAAGTTTGTTCAAAATCTGTTTGGTTTTCACTGTTATATGCCTGATAAAGCAAATCAGTAACTTTTGTATCTTCTTTAAATCTTTTTCCTGGTGCTGAAGGCACGACAAAACGTCTTGATTCATCACTTTTGATTATCTTGGCAACTTTTTCAAATTGAGTGGCATCGGCAAGCGAAGAGCCACCAAATTTAACTACTTTAATCATCAAGTTTTCCCCCTGTATAAAATGTCTTAATAAAAAATAACATTTTTTGATGAATACATCAATAAAATATTAAAATTATTTTTAAAAAATCATCTCGGAGTTTATAGATAAGCTGACTTGGAAATAATATTAATAATCAACCCATTAAAATCTGTTTTAAAAACAGGGATATTTATCTTTCTATCTTGTCAAAGTTACAATATATAAAAAATTACATTGAGAGGTAGATTATGGAAAAAACAAAGAGAAATTATGAAATCAAGATAAGTTTAGGACGGGATATTAATGGAAATACGATTTGCACTTCGGTTTATACTGATATTTATCCGGAAGTAGAAATTCTTGATTGCAGCAGTGATACGTTAATTGAAAATGTCACTATCAATCATGTTTTATTCAAAGATGTTATTAATGATTGGCTTAGATATATAAAAGGGAGCGTTAAATTACAAAGTTATAATAAATATTTAGCTAGTGCTCGATTATATATCATGCCTGAGTTAGGAAATCGTAATTTAAAGTCACTAGACACGATTAAAATTAATCGTTTTTTAGAGCATCTGGCAACTAGTGGTCGTCATGATGGAAATGGATTATCAGAAAGTACTTTAAAAACAGTTTTATTCATCATTAAAGAAACTTTTCAGTATGCTTATAATTTTGGTTTAGTCAATGAAATAATTCATAATATCGTATTACCAAAAAAGAAAAAAAGTAAAGACAAGCGTTATGTTTTAGAGAAAAAGGATTATTTAAAAATACTCGATTATATTCAAGAACAACCGACCTCATTAAACATAGGAATAGGTTTGAGTTTATGCTGTGGTTTACGAATCGGTGAATTATGTGGATTAAGAAAAAAAGATATTGATTTAGAAAATCATGTCATCAAAATCCATCATACATTACAGCGAATTAAAGTTTCTGACTATGATCAGAAAACAAGAATAATTTTGAGCACTCCTAAATCCAAAACTTCAAAACGGATAATTCCGATGCCCGAAATCATCATTCCAATCTTAAAAACAAATAATTATCATGAAAATGATTTTATTTTAAGTGGCAGTCAATCATGGGTAGAGCCACGTCAGCTGACCAGATATTTTAAAAAATTGTTACAGAAACTAGAAATTAGAGATACTAATTTTCATACTCTCAGACATACTTTTGCATCTTTATGTATTGCCTCAGGTATGGATGATCGAACATTAAGTGAAATCTTAGGACACTCAAGTGTAAATATCACAATGGATCGATATGTTCATCCTAATTTGAAGATGAAACATGAAATGATCAATAAAGTTGATTTTATCAAGCGTTAAATAGTATTTGACCGTAGAAATAAAATGGAGTAGAATTAAACTAATTAGACGGGGAGAAAGTCCCGTCATTTTTTAATCGAGGTTATTATATGAAAGAAAAAAAATATACCATGAGTGATATCGCTAAAATGGCTGGAGTCGGTAAAAGTACGGTTTCACGTTATTTTAATGGTGGTTATGTAAAAGAAGAAACAAGAGATAAAATCAAAAAAGTGATTGAAGAATGTCACTATGAACCCAGTACTATTGCCCAATCATTGAAAGCTAAATATTCAAAAGTGATTGGAATCATAGCTCCATGTCTGGATTCGATTACTACATCAAGAGTATTGATGACAGCTGATCAATATTTAAAAGATCAAGGCTATACTACTTTGATCATCAATACTAACCATGATGAAATGCGCGAATTAACATCAATCGAACAGTTATGGCGAATGAATGTCGATGGAATTATTCTAATGGCTACAACAGTAACTTTAGCGCATCAGACGATTGCAGCTAAATTGGATATTCCATTGTTATTTGTGGCTCAGCGTTATGGTGCTGGAATCTCGATTATTAATGATGATTATAATGCTGGATATGATGTTGGAAAATATGCTGCTAGGATGGGACATAAATCAGTTTGTTATTTAGGGGTCAATGGTAAAGATGAGGCTGTTGGAATCAATCGTAAAGATGGGGTTTTAAATGGTTTGAAAGAATATGGGGTTAGTGATATTGATATTGTTGAAACAGATTTTTCAATGGAAAAAGCATACAAACAATCTCGTGAATATTTAAAGAAAAAACGGCCAACTATTATGATAGGTGCTACTGATAATATTGCTTTAGGGTGTTTGAAGGCGATTAATGAGTTAGATTTAAAGATGCCTGATGATATTTCTTTGATTGGTTTTGGTGGTTATGAAACATCTTATTTTATTACTCCAAGTCTGGTAACTGTCAGATTTAATAATGAGGAAACTGGTGTTTTAGCGGGAAAGACAATTATTGATCTGATTGAAGGAAATAAAGTTCCTAATTTACAGTTGGTAGATTATCATTTGATTTTAGGAAATAGTGTTAAAAATTTATCTGATGAAAAGTAATGATTTTAAAGATCATTGCTTTTTTTAATGAATTATGGTATCGGTACCATTTTTTTATGAAAAGCTATTGACTTAATAAAAATTAAGGTATATATTATGGATATGGAACCGATACCATATAAGAGGAGGAGAAAAGATGGATTACAACAAGATTGCCCAAGACATCATTGAAAATGTTGGTGGGGCCAGTAATATTAGTGGTGCAATGCATTGTGCTACTAGATTACGTTTAAACTTAGTTGATGAAAGTAAAATCAACGAAGAAGCATTAACAGATATTGAAGTAGTCAAAGGAACATTTTTGGCAAAGGGGCAATATCAAATTATTTTAGGACCAGGTTTAGTCAATTTGGTCTGTGATGAGGTAACGAAGATTCTAGGGATTAAACCCGATGAAACAACACAACCTCAAGAGGAAGAAAAAGAGGGAAATATTTTACAAAGAGCAGTACAGTTATTAAGTGATATCTTTGTTCCAATTATTCCAGCCATTGTTGCTGGCGGGTTATTAATGGGAATTAATAATATTTTAACAGCTGAAGGTTTATTTTTTGCGGGAAAGAGTTTAATTGAAGCTTATCCTCAATGGGCAGATCTAGCTGCAATGATCAATATTTTTTCAAATGCCGCTTTTACTTTTTTACCAGTTTTGATTGGATTTAGTGCTACTAAAAAATTTGGTGGTAACCCATATTTAGGAGCCGCTATGGGGATGATCATGGTTCATCCTGATTTATTGAATGCTTATTCATATGGTAGTGCTGGAGTTGAAGTGCCAACTTGGAATATTTTTGGATTAACAATTGAAGCAGTTGGTTACCAGGGAACTGTTTTACCAGTATTAGGAGTTTCATGGATTTTAGCTAATATCGAAAAAAGATTGCATAAAGTTACTCCTATCTGGTTAGATAATCTTACAACACCATTACTTTCAACTTTAATCACTGGATTTATTACTTTTATTATCGTTGGTCCGGTATTAAGACAAGCTGGTGTCTTATTATCAGATGGTATTTCTTGGATGTATAATACTTTAGGTTTATTCGGTGGTGCTATTTTTGGATTTTTCTATGCACCAATCTGTCTAACTGGTATGCATCATAGTTTTATTGCAGTAGAAACCCAGTTACTTGCAGCCGTAGAAACAACTGGTGGGTCATTTATTTTCCCAACAGCATCAATGTCTAACGTTGCACAAGGGGCAGCCGTATTAGCAATTTTATTAGTAACTAAAGATAAAAAATTAAAAAGTATTTGTTCAGCATCAGGAATTTCAGCATTGCTTGGAATCACGGAACCAGCGATGTTTGGGGTTACTTTAAAACTTAAATATCCATTTGTTGCCGCAATGATTGGTTCAGCAGCCGGAAGTGCCTACTTGGCCGCTACAAGAACATTATCAATTGCTTTAGGAGCAGCTGGTTTACCGGGATTTATTTCTATCCCTGCTCATTCTTGGTTAAATTTCGCTATTGGTATGATCATTAGTATTGTAGTAGCTTTCGTCTTAACAATTGTGTTATATAAGAAAAATGAAGGAAAACAGCCTAGTGAAACTGATCAATCAAAATCAAAAATAATTGAAAATGTTAAAACAAAAGTGATCGGGGCACCACTTGCAGGTAAAGTAGCTCCAATCACTGAAGCACCAGATGAGATTTTTGCTCAAAAAATGATGGGAGATGGGGTAGTAATTTTCCCAACTAATGATTGTTTAGTAGCTCCAGTAGCCGGAACGATTACGATGATTTTTCCAACGAAACATGCCTTAGGTATTAAAACTGCTGATGGTGTTGAATTATTAATTCATATTGGATTAGATACTGTTAAATTAGAAGGTAAACCATTTAATGTATTAGTAAGCGAAGGACAGCAAGTAAAACAAGGTGATAAATTAATTGAAATAGATTTTGATATGATTGAAAAAGCTGGTTGTGCCACTGCGACTCCTGTTGTAATTACCAGTCAAAATGAATTTGATATCATTGTTGATGGTGAAGTGAATTTAAATCAAGATATAATGAAATTAAAATAGGAGAAAATATGATGGCTTGTCTTAGTGATAAAGAAATTAAAACAATTGAACAACAGGCAATTAAAGATGAATATCGATTAGCGTATCATTTAATGCCACCAATCGGGTGGCTAAATGATCCTAATGGATTGTGTCAATATCATGGAGTTTATCATATCTATTATCAATATTCACCGGATAATTGTCGCGGTGGCGATAAATATTGGGGACATTATAGTACTAAAGATTTTATTACTTTTAAAAATGAACCTGTGGCTTTATACCCGGATACCAAAGAAGATCAATCTGGAGTTTATTCAGGGAGTGCTATTGTGGCTAATGATCAGATTTATTATTACTATACCGGAAATGTTAAGCATCCTGGTAATCATGATTATATTCACACTGGTAGAGAACATAATACGATGATGGTACTTAGTCAAGATGGGATTAATTTAAAAAATAAAATCTGTTTAATGAAAAATAGTGATTATCCTACTGATGTAACTCTACATGTTCGTGATCCACAGGTAATTAAAAAAGGTGATCATTATTTAATGATTTTAGGTGCTAGACAACAAGATGATGTTGGTTGTTGCTTATTATATCGTTCTATTGATTTAAAACAGTTTGAATTAATTAATCGTATTAGTACGACAAAACCATTTGGCTATATGTGGGAGTGTCCTAATCTAGTGGAGTTAGAAGGACAAATGATTTTATTCTGCTGTCCTCAGGGGGTAAAAAAAATAGGCTATAATTATGAAAATATTTATCAAAATGGTTATTTTATTGTCGATGGTGACATTGAAAAAGAATATACCTTAAGTGAATTTGTAGAATTTGATCATGGCTTTGATTTTTATGCGCCACAATTATTTAAAGATGAAAATAAACGGACGATAATTATTGGCTGGATGGGATTACCAGATGTACCATATACCAATCCTACCGTAGATTATCATTGGCAACATGCTTTAACTTTACCACGACAATTAACTTATCGAAATGGGAAAGTTTATCAATATCCAATTAATGAAACGAAAAAATTAAGAAAAAGTAAAAAAGATGTAAAAATTAAAAATAACCAAAAAATAACTTGCAATACTAATGTATTTGAGTTATATTTACCCGTAAATAATCATGAGTTTGAAATTAAACTTAGAAGTGATGCATCGATCACTTATCATGATCATCTACTTACTTTATCAATGAAAGAAAGTGGTTATGGTCGTGATGCTCGACATATTGTTATTGATAATTTTGAAAACATGACTATTTTCTCTGATGTTTCATCATTAGAGATATTCATCAATAATGGTGAATATGCCCTTACAACTCGCATATATGATCATAGTAAACAACTTGAAATATCTATTGACACCAGTATTCTATGTTCTTACTATGAGTTAAATAGTTATAAAATAATCTAAGGATTATTGAAGCCATTGTCCATATATAAATGGTAAAAAAGCATTTTATCAAGTGGTAAAATGCTTTTTTTTGACTATTATTTTAATAATTCATCTATGCTTACATATTGACTATTTAAAGCCTCAGCTACAGCTTTACAAGTATAATGACCTTGATAAGTGTTTAAACCTTTCATAAATCCTGGATTAGCTTTTAAAGCCTCTAAACCTTGGTTAGCTAACTTCAAAATATAAGGTAAAGTGGCATTTGATAAAGCAATTGTAGATGTTCGAGGAACGGCTCCAGGCATATTAGCTACAGAATAATGAACGACTCCATGTTTGATAAAAGTTGGATCATCATGGGTTGTCGTATGATCACAAGTTTCAATGCAGCCACCCTGGTCAATTGCTACATCAACGATGACACTGCCTTTTTTCATAGTTTTAACCATCTCTTCAGTGACGATTTTTGGAGCTTTAGCTCCCGGTAATAAGACAGCTCCAATAACTAAATCAGCATTTTTAATCGCAGCTTTTAAATTATAAACGTTATTATAGACCGTATGAATAGTACCGTTACTAATATCATCGATATAAGCCATAGTTTTGGCATTGATATCAAATACTTGAACATTAGCGCCTAAGCCTAAAGCCATTTTTGCAGCATTTAGACCAACTTTACCACCACCAATAATTACGACATTAGCTGGTAAAACACCAGAAACACCACCTAATAAAATTCCTTGACCTCCATTATATTTAAGAAGTAAATTAGCTCCAATTTGAACGGCCATCCTTCCAGCAACTTCACTCATTGGTGTCAGTAAGGGTAGTGAGTGATCAGCTTCAACAGTTTCATAAGCAATAGCAGTTGTTTTGCTGTCTATTAAGGCTTTGGCAAACGGTTCATTATTGGCAATATGCAAATAAGTAAAGACCATTTGATCTTCTCTTAAATATTGATATTCACTTTCTAAATATTCTTTAACTTTAATAATTAAATTAGCCTTGGCAAAAACTTCAGTAACTTCACTAATAATAGCTCCGGCTTCCTGATATTCTTTGTCACTAAAACCACTGCCGTTTCCGGCTTGGGTTTCAACATAAACTTGATGTCCCGCTTGAGATAATGCATAAACTCCAGCTGGTGTCATTGCTACACGATTTTCATTATTTTTGATTTCTTTTGGAATTCCCACTATCATGATAAAAATTACCTTCTTTCCATTATAAATTTATTACTTTAATTGTAACATCATTCATCCAAATAAACAAAATAATTATCGAAAGGAGTTATCTAAATTGTTGCTTTTAAATATTAAATATAGGATAATAAGCCTATATTTTTGTTGCCAAGGGTCTTTTTATAAAAGACGATGTTAGTGGGAGGAAAAAAATGTTATTAATAAATAAAACACTGATTAAGATGTCAAAAGGGGTCCGAGGATGGATCGTAATTATTGCGGTACTTAAAATGGTGACATTAGTTGGAACGATTTTGTTTTCTAAAACTATTGCAACATTTTTAGGAGATTTATATCAGCCTTCATTATCACAAAATGAGCTGTTTGGCGCAGTTATTAGTGCCCTTCTAGCATCAGTTTTGATTTTAATTGCTGATTTATTAACTGGTGAGGCCGAATATCGTTGTGAAGCTAAAGCTAGAATTTCTTTAAGAAAACAGATTTTTGATAAAATTCTAGAATTAGATGTTGGAAAAGTTGAAATTATTGGAGCTAGTAATGCCATCAGCAGTGTTGGTGACGGTGTGGAATTAATGCAGGTTTATTACACTCGATATTTACCAAGTCTGATTTATAGCTTGTTAGCACCGATTTTATTATTTTTTCAGTTAAAAGATACTTCGTTATTAGTTGCCGCTATTTTATTGGTAATTTCATTTGCATTACCGTTATTAAATAACTACTTTAGATCAATGATCGATCAATTGAAAAAAGAATATTGGACTAGTTTTCAAGAACTAACTAGTTATTATCTTGAAAGCTTAAAAAGCTTAGTGACATTAAAATTATTTAACCAAGATCAAACACGTCATGATCATCTAAAAAATAAAGCTGATGTGTTTAATCAAAGTACAATGTCAATTATGAAAATGAACTTTACTTCTTTTTTAGTTTCTGATGGTCTGATTTATGCCGGGGTAGTGATTGCTACAATTATTGGCTGTTATCAAATGAGTCAGGGGCGATTGGATGTCAGTCAGGCTATCTTAGTTTTAATGCTTTCATATAGTTTTTTTGCATCAATTCGTCAGTTGATGAATGTAACCCATGATGCTCTTTCAGGAATTGCAGCTACGATTAAAGTTGAAGAAATCTTAGATTTGAATACTGAAAGAAAATCACAAACAGAAGCGCAAACAGATCAAGAAATATTGAAAAATTATTCAAAAGATGATTTAACATACTTACATAATTACCAGGGAATTATTGGTAAAGATATTAATTTTAAATATCATGAAAAACGATTAGTTTTAAATAATTTATCTTTTGCGATTCCTAAAGGAAAAACAACGGCTATTGTTGGTAAAAGTGGTTGTGGTAAAAGTACGTTAGCTAGTATGATCATGCGGTTTATTGATCCTGATAGCGGTTATTTATTTTTTGAAGGCCAAGGTTATTTAAATCAAAGTCCGGAACAATTACGTAAGAATATTATCATGGTACCCCAAAAAGTTAGTATTTTTGGTGGTAGTTTGGAAGAAAATTTAAGAATTGCTAAACCGGATGCTTCAATTACGGAAATATTAAATGTTTTAAAACAAGTTCATTTATATAGCTGGCTTGTTAGTCTACCTGAAGGATTATCAACTGATTTAGGTGATAGTGGTAGTAAACTATCAGGAGGACAGCGCCAAAAAATTGGTTTAGCAAGGGCATTATTAAGTGATGCGCCATATATTATTTTTGATGAAGCAACTTCAAGTGTTGATCGAGAAAGTGAAGATGAAATTTGGGAGTGTATAAAAGAATTGGAACAATCACGAACTTTAATTATTATCTCTCATCGTCTTTCAACGATTCAACATGCTGATAATATCATTGTTTTAAATCAAGGAAGACTTGTGGAACAAGGAAGTCATAGAGAGTTATTAGAAAAACAAGGAGAATATTATCAATTAGTTAAAGAACAAGAATTATTAGAAAATCATGGAAAGCAGAGGTTGAATTATGAATAAAAAATCATCATTATTAGCCTTAACGAAAAGATTATTGAAGATTGCTTTATTACAGAAAAAATATTTTGTTATTTCAACAATCGTAAGTATTGTTGGAAATGCGATGCATTTAGGTTTAATGGGGTTTGGAGCTTGCTTTATTTTAAGTTTGGCTGGAAAACTTGATGCTTTAAATAGTACTATTTATGCTATTTTAATGACTATCAGTGGTATTTTAATTGTGATATGTCGATATTTAGAGGGATTATTTTCACATGCCGGATCTTATGAATTATTAGCTAAGATGCGGGTAGATATGTTTGGTCGTTTGCGTCAATTAGCACCTGGTGGTTTAAGTAATCAAACAAGTGGTGATATTATGTCTATCGCTATTTCTGATATTGAAACAATTGAGTTCTTTTTTGCTCATACCATTGGACCATTATTTACTGTAATCTTATTGCCAGTAATTACTCTAATTGTTGCTGGAACGATTAATTCTTTGTTTGTCATTACTTTACTACCCATTTATTTAATTATTAGTATTGCTTTACCATTAATTGCAGTAAAGTTAGGACGTAATATTGGTTTAAGTTATCGTCAAAAATTAGGAACGCTTAAAGCGTTTTTATTAGATAGTATTTATGGTCTATCAGAAATTCAAATTTTTGATTATGGTAAACAACGTAGTGAGGAATTAAAAAAGGTTAATCAAGATATTAATCGTTCAACACATTTACTAGCTTATCATCGTCGGCTTGTAGTGTCATTACCAACATTTTTTATCTATTTATCAAGAATAATTGTTATTGCAGTTGCTTCTTATTTAGCATTAAACAGTGATGTTAATATAACTGCAGTGATAATATTATCATTTTTGGTTTCAGCATCTTTTTCTTCAACGCAGTCACTTACAACAGTAGTTTCGAGTTTGATTGAAACATATGGTGCTGCGCAAAGATACTTTGATTTAGAAGATATGGAGCTTCCAGTTGTTGAAGCCGATGATCCTAAACCACTTGATAAAATCAAAGAAATTGAATTCGTCGATGTTACTTTTAAATATCCAGAAACTAATAAATCAGTTGTTGAAAATTTAAATTTGATTATCAATGTTAAAGATAAAATTGGTTTAGTTGGTGAAAGTGGTATTGGTAAATCAACGTTAATTCGTTTGTTGCTAAGATTTTATGATGTTACTAGTGGTGAAATATTGATTAATGGTGTTAATATCAAAGAATATTCACTGATTGATTTACGTAATCGAATAGGAACATTGCAACAAGATACTTTTATTTTTGATGATACAATTAAAGCTAATATTGCATTAGGAAAACCAGATGCCAGTGATGAAGAAATTATCAATGCGGCAAAAATGGCTGGAATCCATGAGCTAATAATGACCTTACCAGAACAATATGAAACCCAAATGGGTGAATTACAAAATCGGTTATCTGGAGGTGAAAAGCAAAGAATTGGAATTGCCAGAGTATTGTTGGTTAATCCTGATATTTTAGTTATGGACGAACCAACAAGCAGTTTAGATGTTTTAAACGAAAAAGCATTATTAAAAACATTAGATGAACAATTTAAAGATAAGACCTGGTTAATAGTTTCTCATCGACCATCTTCGCTTTCTGGATGCTCACGAATTATTAAATTACAAAATAAACATATTATCGAAATAGCTTAGATCTGAGGATTTTCTTCAGATCTTTTTATTAATATTTTTTATGATTTAAAATATATTTTTTAATGTTAAATAATGTCAAGATTTTACTTTTTTTTATGATACCTTCAACAGAAATTTCATCTATTTTCCCTAAAATTAAATTAACGTGACAAAGTTGTGATGTTACTTTGTTATAATAGTGACGTAATTAAAAGTATGGTGTAGCTCTGTATATTTAATTATTTATGATTTGGGCTAGAGAGGTAATAAATAAAGAAAGGGAGAAAAGGAAATGAACAGGATATTGAAATCATTAAAAAGGCCAAAGCATTTAAAACGTATTGTGGCAATCTTATTGATATTCGGTATGTTTGTAAGTGCTGGATTGGCATATGCGACTAGTGAAGATATTGAAACTAGTGATGCATATGACCGAAATGAGATTATTGAGAGATTAGGCATTGCAAATAATTTTGCAGTTTTTGCCAAAAATTTTAATAACAATAACCATATGGAAGGTAGCATTGCAGTAGAGAACCTTTTAGGTGCTTCTAGTAATTTGGGAAATAGTGATAGTGTTTATACTTATACAAATCAAAAAGAGTTTAATATTACTATTTCTAAAAGTTTAGAAGGTGAAATTACTTCGGAACAAACTTTTACTATCGGTGCTTATCAAAAAAATCCAGATGGAAGTTATACATTGATTAAAACTGTAAATGTTACTACAGATTTAACTGGTCAAGGTTCTGCCAATATGGATACTACTGGCATGTTACCTGGAACAGAATATTATTTCTTTGAGATAGGTGATAATGGTCCAATAACTGGAAGCACAGGGGTAATCAATGGTCAAGATTATCAAGTAACTGTAAGTAGTACTTCAGGATCAAATACTATTGTCACACCAACAACCGGCGTGGGAAATACTTCATATATTGAAAATTTTTATAATGGTAATGAATCAATTGAATTATTTCAGTCTAACAACAGCGAGAAAGCAACAGTAGTTATTGGACAGAATAATCAATATTCATCAGATAATAATAACCAAAATGTTGTGACAGGTGTTGATGGATTAAATTACAAATTGGGACCAAATGTTAATGTGAATCAAGTAACTGGAGAATTTCCAATCGATTTTGATAATGAATTAAAGAACTTAGCTGATTTTTCAGCAGAATTGGCGACTGCAGTTAGTTCAAATAACGTAAAAGTAGTCAATATCCAATTAACCGCAGATGGTACGGGAATAGATTACACAAAAATTACTACTGATGGTAATCCAGTTATTAGCGAAAATGGTCAATTGATTGATGATAATAATGATTGGAATAATAATGGATTAACTACAGATGGAAAATTTCTAGTTATAAATGTCGATTGTACTAATGCTAAAAATAACGGTAATAGTTTTACGGTGCAAGGATGTCCGATTGATGGAAATTCTCCAATGGGGTGGAATAAAATTGCTAATAGTGTTTTATGGAATTTTTATACAACTGATGGTAATAGTTATTCATCTTTTGATGGAAGTATCGGGTATAATGGTGGATTAGGTACATTATTGGCTCCTAATGCAACAATCTCTTGTACACAATCTACAAATGGAGCTGTAATTTCTAATACAGCAAGCCATCCAAATTGCGAAATTCATCATATTAAGTTAATCGAAATAATTACTACAGAACAAACTAATTTTAATGTAAGTGTAACTAATGTTCCAAGTAATAATACTGGTAGTCTAAATATCAAAAAGAATGTGACATTAAATAGTGTACAAGCAACTTCATCAACAGCTCAGCTTGTTAATGGAACATATACATTTGATATTTACGACGCAACGGGAACTAATCTTATTAAAGAAGGAATAAATGTTCCAGTAACTAATGGTGTTAGTGGGGAAACACAAGTTAGTGGATTAGAACCTGGTGATTACATCGTAAAAGAAAGAACAAATAGTTTACCAGCTGGAATGTCTTTAGTTGGTAATAATGAAGTTAAAGTAACAGTTGTTGCTAATGAAACAACTAATATTCCAACAGCAGAATTTACTAATAACCGTGATGTGGGAAGTTTTACAATTACTAAAAAAGTAACTTTAAATGATGTTCCGACATCATCAATTGAAAATACTAATTTTGAGTTTTCAATTACTCAAGACGGTAATGCAATAACTGGTTTTAATTTTGATTTAGAAAATAAGACTTATGTTTATGTTGGACAAGGTGGCCAATTTACTAATCCAATCATAACGATAAATGGTAATCAGGAAGCTGCAGTTACCGTTACTGGTTTACCAGCGGGAAATTATACAATTGCTGAAGTAAATGTACCTGAAAATATGCAAGTTACAGCTATTACTGGTGGTAATGTTTTAGAAAATTTAGCTGGAACGACAATTGCAGTTGAAGCTGGTCAAACAGCACAGGTTCAAGCGATAAGTTTTACTAATAATAAAACTGAAACTGGAAGTTTGGAAATAACTAAAAACGTTTTAGTTAATAATAGTGCGACAAATACTACTTTGGCTGATGGAACATATAGTTTTAAAATTATGCAAGGTAATAATGAGTTAAATTATTATCGAGTTAGTGAAGATGATAGTGGTACTGTTTATGAATATGTCGGTACAGCTGAAGAAGATTTAGTTAAAGATTTATCACTAACGATAGAAAACGGAGTATCTAAAACGGTTAGAGTGACTAACTTGCCAGTTGGTAACTATGCCGTAGTAGAAGATTTAACTAACTTACCAGATAACGTTATGTTAAAAAGTGTAACGGGCGGTATTGGAAATTACCAAGTTAAAGATAATGATACAGTATCGATGCAAGGTCAAACTGTAAATATTTCAAGTAATCAGACACCAGAAATCATCTTTAACAATAATATAAATGTTGGTAGCTTAAAGATTACCAAAGCAGTATTAGGTAATGGTGAATCATCATTAGGTTATATTGCTGATGGAACTTATGAATTTACGATAAAAAATAGTGCTGGTGAAGTAATTAAATTAAGTTATGATGAGTCAACTAAGCAATATCTTTATGATACTAATGGTTCATTTGATAAAGTAGCAATAAAAATTGAAAATGGAGCTAGCGCTTCACAAGAAATTATTAATCTGCCAGAAGATACTTATACAATTAGTGAAGTAGATAGCAGCTTATTATATAGTATTCAAATCGATAGTAATGAAGAAGATCTTGATGCAAAAAATGCTAAAGTAACTATTGATGCGGATAATTTAAGTCATTCAATAACATTTACTAATAATAAAAAGATTGAGGTTGGTTATCTAACAATCAAAAAGAATGTATCATTAAATGGTAATGCTACTGATAGTATTAAAAATACAACTTTTACTTTTAATATTAATAAACTAAATGATAGTGGTGAAATTGATCCAAGTTTCGAAACTATCGTTAAAACAATTTTAATCGACGGTGAAACAACTAATTCAATCAAAGATATTAGCTTAGAAGTTGGTAAATATCGAATTACTGAAGTAGGTGTTGGTGATGATGTTATTGTAAATGATGGTACAACTAACTATGTTGATGTAGAAATCACAGCTAATGATACAGTCGAGTCACAAATAACAGCGACCTTTACTAATTACTATAGTGAAGGTGAATTAGAAATTACTAAAAATGTTACAGTAAATGGTCAAAATACTGGAGCCTTAAGTAATCAAACTTTTAAATTTGAAGTAAGCGGACCTGATGGTTATCAAAAAACTGTTAGCGTTAAAGTTGCTAAGGGTGAAACTTCTAACAGTGTCAAGTTAACAGGATTAAAACCTGGAACTTATACGGTTACAGAAATTGATAATGGAGGGCTTGAATTAGTTAATGTTTCAAGTAGTGGCAGTGTTGAAAATAATGTAGCTACTGTGGTCATAGATAAAAATACTAGTGGTTCTATTCAAGTAGCCACAGCTTCATTTACTAATAATCAAGATGTTGGTAGTTTAAAAATTACTAAAAATGTTACAGTTAATGGTAATGCTACCGAAACTAATTTAGCTGATGGAACTTATAAATTTAAGGTAACTGGTCCTAGTGGCTATGAAAAAGAAGTAAGTATTGAAATTACAGATGGTAAAGAAAACAGTAAGACGTTAACTAATCTAGAACCTGGTGAATATAAGATTGAAGAAATCGATATTCCTAAAGGAATGGAATTAGTAGTAAATGAGGGTGATAGTGCTGCAAAAACAATACAAGTTACTGGTGGTAATGAAGCAAGTGTCGCTTTGGTTTCATTTACTAATAATAAAACAGTTAAAGGTAGTTTAGAAATTACTAAAAAAGTAACTATTAATGGAGAAGATGCTGCTGGTAGTAACCTGGTTGATGGAATTTATAAATTTAATGTAGCTGGTCCTGATGGATTTAATCAAATTTATGAAATTGAAATTAAAGATGGAAAAGCAGTAAATAACATTAAATTAGATGATCTAACATTAGGTACTTATACTATTTTTGAAGATACTGAAGGCTTAGCTTCAAAAAATATTACGGTTAGTGAAGGTAGTGCTGGAATTGAAATCAAGCTTAACTTAAATAATTATGATCAAGAACACCTGGCATCTTTTACTAATGATCTAACTGTTGAAGATACGATCTTAACATTACATAAAGCAATTGGTGAAGATAACCAATATCCTGATGCCGATACTAAAGAATATCAATTTGAAATTATTACAGATGCAAATGTTGCTGGTATGACTTTTGTTTCAACAAGTGGAAATAAACAGATCACATTTACCGGAAACAAAGCCTTAATAAATATTAATGCTAATGAAACCATTAGCTTTGCTGGTTTACCAGAAGGACATTATATTGTTAGAGAAATTAATGGTAATGTAGATGGCTATGAATTAGATACTAGTTACATCGATAATTCTGGTGATAATCATACAAACGGTAACGTGGCTTTAGAACCTGGAGTTGAAAAAATAGTAACCGTGACAAATACTTATAAGCAAACTTCATTAACGATTAAAAAAGATATTGATGAAAATACTAATCAATATGAAGAAGCTGTTAACATGAATTATTCATTTAAAATAACTAATAACGAAATACCTGATGGTTCAAGCTTTATAGCTAGTGATGGTGTTACAACGATAATATTTAATAATGGTGAAGCACAATTAGTCATTAAAGGGGAAAATGAAGTAACCTTTAATGGATTACCAACTGGTAATTATCAAGTTGAAGAGATTAATGGTGAAGTAGCTAATTATAATTTGACTACTGATTATCAAGATACTAGTGGTGATAAGGATGATCAAATTATTGATTTAACAGTTGATCAAGTTGAAATGATTACGATTACTAATTCTTATGAATATGTAGGACAAAATGGTTCAATGTCAATTACTAAGGTTTTAAAAGATTATAATCAGACTTTCAAAGGTGGTACGTTTGTCTTTGAAGTAACGGGTACTAAAGTAAACAGCGCCGGTGAAAATGTTGAAATTTACCATGGTATGATTGGAGTAGTAGCAAATAGCAGTGGTAAGTTTACAGCAAATACTTTAACTGATTTACCAATTGAAACAGGTGTGACTTATACAGTTACCGAGGTATATAGCGGTAGCGCTTATCGTCCAGTACAATCAGAAGTAGTTATTGCTTTAAATACATTAGAAGATATAAGTAAATATCAAACTTCAACTGGAGATATCATTTTAACAGCTGAATTTGAAAACATATATGACGGTACTACTACTGGTGGTAGTGGTGTAATTAATGTTTATGGATTTGAATCAGTTACTCAAATTTTTGAATAGGAGGTAAAAAAGATGATTAAAAGAATATTTAAACATAAAATAAAGCTGGTTTTTCTGGGACTATTATGTGTAATGCTTTTTGGAATTACAATTAATCAATCATTAGCATATTTTACCGCCTATACTGATGCTTGGGGAAGTAAAACACTTTCCCTAAGCAGATCCACTGAATTAGAGGAAGATATTGAAGATGAAGATAAAGAAATTTCAATAAAAAATACGAGTGAAGTAGTAGATATTTATACAAGAGTTAAAGTGTTTTATAATGATGACAATCGTGTTGAGGTTTCTATTAGTGATTTAGGTGCTGATAAACTTTGGAAATATAACGAAGCTAATGGGTATTGGTATTATACTAAACCAATCGCACCTCAAGAATCTACTAGTATTTTAAAAGCCAGTGTTTCTACAAAGATAGCAGAAGATGATACTAATCCTCTGGAAATAATTGTCGTTCATGAATATGTAACTGCAATTTATAATGAAGATAATACTGGTAATATGGATTTGAGCTGGCAATATGGAATGGAGGTAATTAATAATGAAGTTAATTAAAAAACTTACCTCATCATCAAAAGCTTTAAAAGTTATGATAGTTATTTGCTTGGCAGTGATGTTATTTAGTGGTGTAGGACTAACTAGAGCAATGCTGACATACTATAGTGATACTTATGTATCAGGAACACAAATGTATCAAATCGGTGTATCATTGATTGAAAATGATGAAGAGGTTTCTCGCTATGATGATGATCGATATACTCTCTTTATTCCTGAAATTCCAGAAAATAATTTACAGTTAGGAAAGACTTATAAAGAAGAATTAAAAGTTAAAAACTGTGGTGGTAATTTGAGTGATCGTAATTCAGGAATTGATCAATATGTTCGAGTAATCGTCCATAAACGCTGGTTAAAAATTGATGAAGATGGTAATGCGACAGCATTAGCTGACAGGGAATTAGATCCTGATTTCATTGATTTGAACTTTGTCAATATCAATGATGAATGTTGGATCGAAGATACTAGTCAAGCGACTAAAGAACAGCGAGTATTCTATTATCATTATATTCTAAAATCCGGTGAAGAAAGTGAATTGTTTACGGATACTATTAGAATTGATCCTGAAGTCGTAACTGAAGTAAAAACCGAAACATCAGTTAATGATGATGGTTCCATAGTCACTTCATATATTTATGATGATTATAAATTTGAAATTTATGCCGAAGTTGATGCAGTGCAAACACATAATGCTAAAGAAGCAATCTTAAGTGCTTGGGGTGTTGATGTAACCATCAATGAAGATAAAACTTTGTCTTTAGGAGGTGGTGAATAATGAAACTTACTAAAATATTATTATCGTTATTTTTGATCATTCCGACTTTTCTTGGTTCCATTACTTATGTAAGTGGTGAGGATTACGTTACAGATGGCTGGTATGTTGAATTCAAAGATCAAGAGATGACCCAAAACTTTACGCAAGAAGATATTGATGAAGTAGGAACTGATTTACAGCCTGGAGATACCTGGACGATTAGGTTAAAAGTTATCAACACTACGGGTAACGAAGACTGGTATATGACAAATGAAGTTTTAAAAACTTATGAAACAAAACGTGACGATGGCCGTGATGCTAATCCTGGTTTAACAGAAGCTGATAATGGTGCTTATACTTATAAATTAACTTATTATGATAATGAAAATTGGCAAAATGAAACCAATCCTCGAGTTATTTATGATAGCGAAGTTGTTGGTGGTGATGAAACTGATGGATTGCATCAGGCAACTAGCGCTTTAGAAAATTACTTTTATTTAGATAGTTTAGCTCCTGGAGAAAGTGGTTTACTACTGTTAGAAATTACTTTAGATGGTGAAACACTAAATAACGATTATCAAAATACATCAGCAGTTGTGCAAATGAATTTTGCCTGTGAAGATCGAACTATTGATACTTCTCAAGACATCGTGACAACTAGTGTTACTTCTACCATCAAGACTGGCGATAATAGTAGTTTATTGATCTATGGTCTTTTATCAGGTGCATCACTAATGTTTATGATTGGATTGCTGTATTTATATCGTCGCCAAAAAAATGAAGAAAGGAGAAATAGTAACAATGCTTAAAAAACTAATTAGTACTGTTATAGTTGGGTTATTATTAACTTTCTCATTGGCTCCAATTAATGGACAGGAATTATATAATTATCAAGTTACAATTTATGCTGGAAGTTATGGAATCTTTAATAGTGTCGATGCAATCATGTTAGATACTAGTGATACTAATTCGACGCCTCAAGTTACTTTAAGTGATGATCAAAAGCAGATTGTTGTTACTGATCTAAAAGCTAATGATCGAATTGGTATTCAAACAAATCAAATTACTATTACTAATGACAAATATTATGCCAAAGGAATCAAAACTGGTGGTCGTGATAATGAAAATGCCTATATTTATCAATGGTATACGGTAACTAAAGATAATAATTATGTTGTTGCTTATGGTATTCCGGGAAATCAGGTCGAATATACAACTTATTATGTAGATCAAGCTGGAAATCAATTACGACAACCGGAAACGTATTATGGAACAATTGGTGAATATACAATTGCTGGCTATAAATATGTAGATGGATATCTCCCTCAAGCCTATAATTTAGGGCAAACATTAGCTGATGATCCAAGCGAAAATATTTATACATTTGTTTATTCGCCTGTTCCAGCATTAACGGTAGAAACTGGGACTATAGCTGTTATTCCAGATACTACTACTCCATCTTCTGCAACTTCATCAACTACTGATAGTACAACTGACCAAAGTACAACGGTAACTACAGATGATAATGAAGAAATATCAGGTGATCTTGCAGAAGGTCAAGAAAGTACAACTACTGGTGATGAAACTACAGAGCCAGAAGAATTCATCGATATAGATGAGCAACAAACACCATTAGCTAGAGACGAAAATCAGGAAAATACTACAACATCTCAAATCCTGACATATACCGGTATTGGTGCTGGTATTCTTGTTATTATTGGTTTAGTTGTTTATTTCTATCGTCGAAGAGCTAGTAATAATGGATAAAATGACTTCAAATTCTAAAAACTCTAATCGTCAGGTTAGAGTTTTAGCTATTATTATTTCTAAGTTAACTTATCTTGCTATTGGCTTTATCATCGCGATAAATATAATCGTATTTTTACCACCAGTTTTTGGATATCAAGTTTTTGATGTTGTTAGTGGGTCAATGGAACCCGCAATAAAAACTAATAGTATCATTTATGTTCAACAAGTATCACCAGAAACCCTCGCTCAAGACGATATTATTACTTATAATAATAATGGAGTGATTACTCATCGGGTAGTCAGCAATGATATCGCTAAGTCACAAATAATTACAAAAGGCGATGCTAATGTACAAAATGATTTATTTCCAGTATCGTATAGTAATATAGTGGGGAAAGTTTGTTTTTCAATACCATACGCTGGTTATTATGTGAGTTTGATTTCAAATTTGTGGGGAAAAATTTTAATTCTTTTAGTGGTGGTTGTTTGTCTATTAGTTAATGAGATGGTAAAAAAGATTTTGAATTAAGAAGCGTCAGGCTTCTTTTTTTGTATGAATTGTAGTTATACTGGAATGTAGTTTTGATATTGTACTTTTGTCGAAAAATTAGCTAAAATATAAATAAAATATTTTATGTTTATTTGATGAAGGATGATTAAAATGTATTTGGTAGATAAGTTGCAGTTAATTAAGAATATGGCGGCTAATAATACAGTTGAGTATATTTTGGCTGATTATTTTTTAAAGAAAATGACAACGATCAAAAAGATTACTTTAAAGGCTATAACTATGGAAACTAAGGTATCTAGGACTTCGATTATTCGTTTTTGTCAGAAAGCTGGTTATAGTGGTTTTACGATTTTTATTGATGTCCTGGCTGATGAAATAAAAGAACAGCAGGAAATGATAATGCATTATGATTCAATTGATCTTGATTTTTATAATCAAAATGTTGCTAATTTTTTAAATGAATGTCAAAAGATGATCGAGCCTTATTATATGTCATTGATCGAGAGTTTGTTAAAAAGTAATCGAATTATTTTCTTTGGCGGCGAAAAATATTTATCTTGTTTCCCATTATTAGTAAATAATCTTTTCTTTAAAGAAAAAGAAGTGATTTTAAATTATTGTTGGGATTTAACTAAACAAATTGAATTATTTGAGCAATTAGATCAGGATGATTTAATTATTTTTATTGAACCATTTATGAATTATCGTACTTATCATGAGTTATTAATGCTTGCTCCTGGACCAATTGAAATAATTGATCAAACTCCAGCTAAAAAAGCTTTTTTAGGCCAGGAAATTGATGATGAAGTCACTATTTCTTTGCCCTTGCCTTATACTTATTATGACTTGTTGTATCGCAGCTATTTCATTTATTTAGATATGTTTTTAATCACTGAATTAAATAGGAGGGATAGTTAGTGAATACAGTTGTTTCATTGTTATTGCTATTTACATATAATACTTTAAATCAAGATAATAATTATTATTTAGCTAAATATCTTTTAGAACACTTCTATGAAATAGAGGATATATCAGCTAATACATTGGCTAAAAATTGTCATACTTCTATTACTAGTGTAAATAATTTTTGTCAAAAACTGGGATTTAAAACTTTTAAAAAAATGAAAACAATGTTGATAAATACGAAAAATGGCCGTTATGAACAAATTAAACATCGTTATCGGCAAATTGATATTGATCAATCATTTGAATTACTTGCAAAAATTTATCATGATGATTTAGACATTAAACTTTTAGCTAAGGAAATTGATAAAATAACGTCCTTAATTCACCAAAGTAACAAGATTATTTGTTTTGGCGCTGTCTTTCCATTGTCTTTGCTAGCTAATTTTATTGAAGATATGTTAATGTTTGATAAATATATTGAAATTAGACAATTAGGCTATGAAAATAATTTAGAGAATTATGGTGAGGATTGTTTATTGTTTTTTATTACTATTACTGGTCGTTTTTTAACTATGAATAAGCAGTTTTTTTTGCAACTTAGTCATACTAATGCTAAAAAGATAATTGTTTCGCAAAAAGATTTTTATGCCAGTTATGATATTTTATTAAAGTTAAAAGGTAAAGATGATGAAGAAATTGAAAATTTAGTAATTTTAGAGTTGTTTAATTTAATTAAATATTATTATTATTTTAAATATATTAAAACTGATAATCTGACATAATTTTGTAGCAATTTGCTACAATTTTTTTGTCGATGATATTTGTTTATTTTATAAATATTTATGATTTATTTTTAGTAAATAAATAAAATTTAAACGTATAATGGAAATATTTGTCAAAATAATAAAATATATTTTTGAATGGACATTAATACTCTTTTAAATATTGTAAGATACAAAATATAAGCGCTATACTTAAATCAAGTAAACAGAGAAGAAAAGAGAAAAAACAAATTTATGAAGAAGAAAAAACTGTTTAAAAGAATAATTTCAATTATTGCTTCTTTAGTTTTAGTTTTTTCATCTATGGGATTTGTCTATGGTTTAGAAGACCAATCACAGCCAGGTTATCAGATTGCAGAAAATACTGATTATCCTGATAGTGATGCTAACTACCAAGTTACATTTACTTATCAAAGTGATGTTGCCCTTGATAGTGTTAGTTTAGTTGGTGGTTTTCAATTTTATTCTGTAGATCAAATACAACCATATTTAGATGGTGAAATGATTACTGCTTATAATGCTTATCAATATCAAGATGGAATGTTTCCAACTGGTTATGATGTAACAACAGTAGGACAAAATTTAAGTTATCCAATGACTGAAGTGTCAGAAGGATTATGGACTGTTACTCTTCCAGTACCTGCTGGAGAATGGTTCTATGCTTATGATATTACTAGTGGTGATACTACTACTAGAGTTTTAGATCCAACTAATTTACCATTAGCTAATGGTGATAGTGATAGGAGCTTAATGTTTGTCGGAAATAGTAGTGAAGCTCTTGATGGGCAAGAATGGATTTTCCCTAGAACTGATGGACAAACAGGAACAACAGAATATGTTTCATATCAGGCAGTTGATGGTTCAATGCAACCACTAGGAATTTATCTACCATATGGATATAATGAAAATGAAACATATAAAACATTCTACTTATCACATGGTGGTGGCGGAAATGAAGTTGAATGGCATGAAATTGGCGCTGCTGATAATATCATGGACAATTTGATTGCTGCTGGTGAAGTAGATGCAAATACTATTGTAGTTACTATGGATAATACTTATTTTAGATGGAATTATACTGATATTAAAGATAATTTAATGAATAATATTATTCCATATATTGAAGCTAATTATAATGTGTCTCATGATGCCAGAGATCGGGCATTTGCTGGATTATCAGCTGGTGGAATGACAGCAACTTCAGTTTATCAAACTTTAGCTGGTGAATTCGGATATTTTGGAATCTGGTCATATAATCTGGCAACAGATGTACCTAACGTTCCAAATTATGACTATCCAACTTTGATGTTAGGTTATGGTCAATTTGATTTTGGAAAATCAAATTATCCAGCTTTCATTGAAGGTTTAACTGCAGCTGGTGTTGATTTTGACTATTATGAAATCAATGGTGCACACGATTGGGGTGTATGGCGTAATTTACTTTCAAAATTCGTAAAAGACTACTTATGGGAAGATACTGATAAGCCTGCTAACCCTAATGAATCACAAGAACCAGAAACTCCTGATGTAACTTATCAACCCGGGGTAACTGTTGTTGAAGATTCAGAATCTCCTTCAGGTTATACAGCACATTTTGTTTATGATGTAGCTAGTGATACTCGTTTAGGTATTC
>NZ_CALUXO010000015.1 GCF_944324745.1 uncultured Thomasclavelia sp.
AATGCATGCGTGAAAGGCATGTGAGTTAACCGTTTCTCCAACAGGCCACATGGCGCTTGAAGTAGGACTCGAACCTACGACCGATCGGTTAACAGCCGATTGCTCTACCAACTGAGCTATTCAAGCAACTTAGCGCTCTAATATAGTAGCATTATCCTACTTTTAATGCAACCCTTTTTTGAAAAAAAATATATTTTTTTGTAAAAAGTTTATTTTTATATCTTTTTGATATATTTTAAATAATAATCTTCATCAGCAGCTTGGTCGATTAATAGCTCTTCCATGACCATTTCTACCGAACTAATATCAGCAGTATATTGGTATTTAAGTAAAATTCCTGTTTGCTTATCGACAATCATTGAAATTGAACCCGGATTATAATATTCTTGATTAATGCTTCCTTCAACTAAAAATGTTTCTTTTTCTAAAAAACTCGCATTACTAAGATGATAATTGTTATAATTAAGACCTAGTTGATACAAAGCTATTTCTTCTGGAAAAACGTATGGTGCAACATCACCAAATAAATCATGCGGAACTCGCGTACTATTTAAATCAGCTATTCTTTGTTCTAAGGATTGGTCTGAATTTTGATATAATATATCATCTCGAGGAACCTTTTCTATTACTAGTAAGTTTTCTTCTTGCAACTTTGATAAAGTTTCTGTTTCTAATTGTTCTAAATTGCCATAATAAAAATACATTTTTTCTTGATCTCGAAAATAAAATTGTTCTTTTAAAGAATTAGAAGCAATTTGATAAATATAACTATGATAATTATCCAAATTTATTTGAAACTGATATTTATATTGAATACTATTGCCTTGATAAGTTTGAGTTACTATCATTGAACCACTTAGATAATGATAATAATCAGCACTATTAGCCATTAATGTCAATAATTGTCTTTTTCCAGTTTCATCATTATTAAAATCATTCTGATTTTTATCAATAGTTAATTTTGTCATTTCTTCATCATTTTCATAACTAACTTCTTGTACGTCATTACCAGTACAACTAGTTAATAGTAAAACAATTATCAATAAAGAATATTTCATTTTCATACCATCACCTAAAAATAATTTAAGCATAATAAATACTAAAAATATGTAGAAAAGAAATATTTTAAAAAAATTCTTTACAGATACCAAAAAATGTGATATCTTTATTAAGCACTTGAAAAACACGACCCGCTAGCTCAGTCGGTAGAGCATCTGACTTTTAATCAGAGGGTCAGGCGTTCGAATCGCCTGCGGGTCACCATTCTAAGTTACCAAGATGAACCGAGTTCATCTTTTTTCGTATAAAGGAGCAATTTTAGATGATTAAAATTCTATTTGTTTGTTTAGGAAATATTTGCCGCTCACCAATGGCCGAATTTGTTTTTAAAGATTTAGTTACCAAAGAAAATCTAGCTGATCAATTTTTCATTGCTTCAGCTGGAACTTGGGGCGAAGTTGGTATGCCAGTTCATCGTGGCACCCAAAACAAACTTAAACAATATAATATCTCTACCAATGGAAAGATTGCAGCTCAATTAAAAAAATCCGATTATAATCAATATGATTATTTAATCGGAATGGAAACAAAAAATGTCAAAGATATTCAAGATATCGTTGGTGATGACTTACAAAACAAGATTTATCGTCTTTTAGATTTTAGTCAAAATCCCCGCGATATTGCTGATCCTTGGTATACTCATAATTTTGATAAAACGTATGATGATATTAGTGAAGGTTGTTTAGCTTTGCTAGAACATTTAAAGCAGCACCATAAATTATAAGTGCTGCTTTTAAAATTCTTCTTTTTCATGATTATTTTTGATATATTCATCAATTGTTTCTTGACTATATCCTAATAAACTACCATATGCTTTTGCCAGTTCATATCTTTTACTGGCATATTGATTGTTTTTGATTGCTTCATTTTTTATTTTTTTGTATTCTTGATATTTTAGAATATCTTCTTTATTACGATAGAAAATAATATTAAAAGTGTCTTTATTCATTGACATTGGAAATAGATCCGTGATTAAAGGATCATCGTCTAAATAATAAGAAATTTGGTATTGTTGGCAAATTTGCTTTACAAATGGCAGATATGTTTCACGTTCTTCAATTGTTTTCCAAGGATGAGCTAAAGCTATTTTTTTAACTCCAGCTTTAACCATTTCAGCAAAACAATCCATAACACCACATTGATATGAATAAATATCTATTTCTTTCATACTTTTATCCTTTCATCAATATAATAAAAAAACTAGATCTAACTCTAGTTATAAATGGTGCCGGCAACTGGATTCGAACCAGCAACCTATCCATTACGAGTGGATTGCTCTACCGTTAGAGCTATGCCGGCAAAAACTGTAAATATATTATAGCACTTTTATAACGGAGATGAAATATTTTTATCTATTTTCTATTTGGGAATACTCAAAAATAATGTTATAATTAAATATCGGAGGGAATCGCATGTACGTTAAAGATGATGAAATAAATAGAATTTTTAATGAAAAAAACTGGGAAAATGCTCGTAAGTATTATAAAGATAATGTCATCTCTAATATGGCTGTTATTAAGCAAGGAAATACTTACCATATTGATGGTCAAGTAACCATAAGCAACCATAGTCATAATTGCCATATTATTGTTGATACCAGTGGGAAAATAACTAATTTTGTGTGTGATTGTACAGATTGTCAGGAAAATAAATTAGCCTGTGGTCATATTGGGGTATTATTATTAAAATTTTATAGTTTAGAAATGTCTGATATTCCTTTTCAGTTTAATCAAAAAGTGGAATACCAAGCTAAAATAGAAGCTTTTGAAAGAATTCAGGAAGAAAAATTAATTCAATCAAAAATCCAGGTAGCTCAAGATTTAATTGATTCGTATTCAAATGATCAAAAACCAACATTAACTAAAAGTACCATTAATTTATATCCAAATGTTGTTTACTCATTTAATCGCTTATTAATTTCATATCGTATCGGTGATAAAAAAAATTATGTTATCAAAAATTTAAAAGAGTTTATTGAAGATTTTCGATATCATCGTATCACAACTTATGGCAGTACTTTAACAACTGATCATAACCGTAATCAATTTAGTGCCAGTGCTTTAAAACAAATCAGTTTTATCCATGATAATAGTGATTTTATTGATTCAATTGACCGTAATCGTTCAATTGAAATCAATAAATATAATATTGATGACTTTTTTGAATTATATCTGACTAACCTAGATATTAACATTTTATTTACCACTATCGATCATGATAATCTTTCTATCAATATTGAAGATAAAGAGGATTATTTTGAACTTTCATTACAAGTATCTGATGGTGAATTGATCATTGGTAATCAATATATTTATTGTTTAGACAATAATGTATTAAATCGTTATAGTTTTAAAATGTCACAAATAACCAAAAGAATATTACAAGTTTTAGTTAAAGAAAATATCATCGTCAATAAAGAAGACTTTGGTTATTTTGGCAAATATATTATTGATCAAATCTTACCGTATATTTCAATTACTGGTGAAAATATTGATGATTATTTACCAAGTGTAATTACGCTATTAACATATGTTGATATCAATAATTTTGGTGATTTAACTTTAAATTTGGAATATCGCGACGAAGATGGAAATATTCTGTTTGACGGTAAGTATATTGATAGTTATGAAACTAAATTGCCATTAAAAGTCGATAAAGCTATCGCTTTGATTGAAGATTATGCCAATTATGATGAACTGACCAATATGTATATGATTACTAATAATGATGAAGATATTTATAATTTTATTAAAAATGTCTTACCAAAATTAAATCAATACTGTGATGTCTTTGTCAGTGAGGATATTAAAAACATTAATAAGCCTAAAAATGTTTCATTTAGTATTGGTATTCGCTTACGAAATGATTTATTGGAAATTGATTTAAACAGTATCAATATTGCTAGAGATGAAATTCAGGGAATTTTAGATTCATATCAAAAACATAAATCTTATCATCGCTTAAAAAATGGTGAGTTTATTAACCTGGAAGATCAAAGTATCAGTGAAGCTTATAATCTGATTCAAGATTTAAACATTGATAGCGCCGATGTTGAAGATGGAAAAATATTAGTTGATAAATCTAAAGCTTTATATTTAAATCAATTAGCATTAGATAATAAAACCATTAAATTTAGTCGTGATCAACAATATCAAAACCTGATCGATCGTTTAACTAACTGCACGGTCAATGAATATCCAATCAATCCAGCTTATGATAATATTCTTCGCGATTATCAAAAAGAAGGTTATCGTTGGATCAAAACAATGAGCGAATATGGATTCGGCGGTATTTTAGCTGATGATATGGGGTTAGGAAAAACATTACAGATGATTGCCGCTTTGGAAGATGTGCAAGATAAAATTAGTATTGTCATCACTCCAGCTACTTTGATTTTAAACTGGCAAGATGAAATCAATAAATTCTCTACTGATTTAAAAGTCACTTGTATCACCGGAAATTTAGCGACAAGACAAAAATTAATTAACGAGATTAATAAATATAACGTTGTCATTACATCGTATGATTATTTACGTCGTGATTATCAGTTATATCAAGATTTTAATTTCGAATATGTTATTTTAGATGAAGCCCAATATATTAAAAATCAAACAACTAAAAATGCTAAAGCGGTTAAAGAGATAAAAGGAATTCACCATTTTGCTTTAACGGGAACGCCAATTGAAAATTCACTAGCCGAACTTTGGTCAATCTTTGATTTTTTAATGCCTAATTATCTTTATAATTATCATTATTTTAAAGAACATTTTGAACGTCCGATTATCTATCAAAAAGATCAGGAAGTTCAAGAACGTTTAAAGAAAATGGTCGAGCCTTTTATTCTTAGACGAACCAAACAACAAGTTTTATCAGAATTACCTGAAAAAGTTGAAAACACAATAAAAATTGCTTTTTCAAAGGAAGAAGAAAGCTTATACTTAGCTAACTTAAGTCAAATTAACAATAAATTACAACAAGCTCTTGATGTTAAACATTTTGACCACATTCAAGTATTAGCAATGATGACACGATTACGGCAACTTTGTTGTGATAGTCGTATTCTTTATAATGAAGTTGACCAGCCTAGTTCTAAAATGTGTGCCTGCTTAGATATTATTAAAAAAGCTAAAGAAAATAATCAAAAAGTATTGTTATTTTCATCTTTTACTACTTCATTAGATTTATTAGAAAAGGAATTACGAAAAAACAATATCTCATATTATGTTTTAACTGGGGCAACAAACAAAATCAAACGCCATCAGCTTGTTAATGCTTTTCAAAAAGACAATACTACCGTATTCTTAATTTCATTAAAAGCTGGGGGTACTGGTTTGAACCTTACCGCAGCATCAATCGTTATCCATTACGATCCATGGTGGAATATGTCGGCTCAAAATCAGGCTACTGACCGCGCTTATCGAATCGGACAAACGAACAGCGTTCAAGTTTATAAACTAATTATGAAAAATAGTATTGAAGAAAAGATTCAAGAATTACAGGCTCAAAAACAAGATTTATCAAACATCTTTATTGAAAACAGTCAAAACAGCATTACGTCAATGACTACCGATGAAATTATTTCATTATTCCAAATGGATAATTAACAAAACAGAGAAGGTCGCCCTTCTCTGTTTTTTATTCTGTTCTTAAAGCCGTTACCGGATCTTCTAACGCTGCTTTTTTAGCAGGTATTAAACCACCTATCAATGTTAAAACAACGCTCAGAGCCACTAAAATAACGCCACCAGCTACCGGAAGCGAAGCACTAACTGCTGTAGTTCCAGCGATATCATGAATTACGATATTACTTGGAATCAATAGCAATAATGTAACAACAATTCCTAAAAGCCCGGCAAATAAACCAATGATAAATGTCTCAGCATTAAATACTTGAGAAATGTTACGTTTAGAAGCACCGATAGCTCTTAAAATTCCAATTTCTTTCTTTCGCTCTAAAACACTAATATAAGTTATAACTCCAATCATAATTGAAGAAACAACCAACGAAATCGCCACAAAAGCGATTAAAACATAACTGATAACATTAATAATATCTGTTACGGAAGACATTAGAGTTCCAACGTAATCAGTATAAGTAATTACTTTATCTTCATCAACTTTTTCCATATTTGCATTATATTGATCCAAAATATTAATTACTTCTTGTTTACTTTCAAAATCAATTGGATAAATATTAATTGAACTTGGCTGATCAAAATCTACATATTGCAAATTAGCTAGATTATTTTCATAAGATGATGTTTCACTAGTCATTAAAGACATCATCAACTCAGTTAATTCCGATTCATTCATATTCATCTTAATTGCCTGAGCAAATTTACTAGTATCGATCGTAATGGCATCTTGGAAAGAACTAACCATATTGCTCATCTGCTGATTGATAGCAGCCGTTATTTGCTGCTGTAACGAATTAGCCAAAGTGGCACTATATTGACTCATTATCGTTTGCATTTGAGCCTGTAAATTAGCCGAAAATTGCTCTACAAAACCACTTTCCTGTAAAAAGTTAGCCATTGTTGCCTGAATTAAAGTATTCGCCTGCTCTGTTTGCAAATAAGCCTGGAAATATTCATTCATCTTCGTTGGATCCGATAAATTGTTATCAGCTAAATAATTTTGAAAATCAGTTAAAATACTTTGACTCAAATTTTGAATCTGTTCTGGCGATAAAGTAACATTGATATTACTAAGCAAACTATCAGTGTCAATTGCTGGCAATGATGATGTATCTAATTGAATTTGGCTTAAATCCAGATTCAAACTACTTGGATCCATCGCTAATTTACTTTGATCGATATTAAAAGCACTTCGTAATATATCAGCATCAACAGTAAATAAACTGCTCATATCGATTTGAGAGCTACTAGTATCATCAAAACTCCGTCCCGTAAAGACATCAATATCAGGATTAGCTAATTGTTTTTGAACAATTTCGCTATTGGTGGCCTGATCAATTACATGATTAGTTAAATCCGGTAAATAACTGATTCCACTTTGCAACATTGTCGCAGTTGCCCCATCTACTGGTTGTACGATACCAACTATCTTCAAATCTTCACCATTATCGATCAGTTGCTGCATATAAGCACTATCATCGGTTTTATCACGATATACATTATATTGTTGATCATATTGATAATAATCAGCAGCAGAAACCAATTTAAAATTTATCCCTATGATATCATCGTATGAATACGCCTGTATATCATCAGGTACAGTTACGGTTTCTTCCTTTGAAAACTGAGTTATCATATTTTCCAATTCCGAATAATCTCTTAAACCTAAAGTATAAAGCATAAAATCACTAATATTGCCATTTTGCGTCAAAACTAAAACACATTCATTATAATTTTTAGGCCAATGCCCTGCTTTAACTTCGTATTGATCTTTATACAATTCGTCATCACTTGGCATTTGATAAAAAACATCAGTACTCATCATCGATGACATCATACTATTAGAACTAGATGAAGAACCAATTCCTAAACTGGCAAATGATTGATCGGGATGTACCTGCCGTACATTAGAACTATCACTACTATAAATTTGCGGAGCAATGTTATAAGTATATTCTACTGATTTAGTATAGTTTTCAATCTTGCTATCGCCACTATCTAAATATTGTTTTAAAGAAGCCAAATCATTCGATCCAACTCTAGAAAACATATTTGTAAGCATTTGGTAAACTTCAACTTCTCCTTCTTCTTTATCATCACCATTACCACCAGCATCCAGCATAGCACTTAAATCAAAGCCAGAGCTTTGAATCTGCAACGGATATTCAGATAAGGTATCTTTTTCAATTGATTGAATATACTGATTGACCCCATTGGATAACGATAAAATCAACGCAATCCCAATAATTCCAATTGATCCAGCAAAAGATGTTAAGATCGTTCTTGCTTTTTTAGTTTTTAAGTTATTAAAACTTAACGATAACGACGTTAATAACGACATTGATGATTTACCCATATTTTGATGTTTGGCTTTTTTATATTTTTCATCAACTTTAAAAGGATTAGAATCACTTAAAATAACTCCGTCCTTTAACTCTACAATTCTAGTAGCATATTGCTTAGCCAGATCAGGATTATGAGTAACCATAACAACTAATCGATCCTTAGCTACTTCTTTTAACAAATCCATAACCTGAATACTAGTTTCACTATCTAAAGCTCCTGTTGGCTCATCGGCTAGTAAAATATCCGGATCATTGACTAACGCTCGAGCAATAGCAACTCGCTGCATCTGGCCTCCTGACATTTGACTAGGCTTTTTATGGCCTTGATTTCCTAAGCCAACCTGCTCTAATGCTCGTTTAGCTCTTTGGCGACGCTCAGATTTAGAAACTCCAGAAATCGTTAAAGCCAGCTCCACATTTGATAAAACCGTTTGGTGTGGAATTAAATTATAGCTTTGAAACACAAACCCGATCGTATGATTACGATATGAATCCCAATCACGATCTTTATATTTCTTAGTTGAAATTCCATTAATAATCAAATCTCCACTGTCATAACGATCCAAACCACCGATAATATTTAACAGCGTCGTTTTTCCAGAGCCACTAGGCCCTAAAATCGCTACAAATTCATTATCGCGCAAATTTAAACTAACTCCATCAAGTGCTTTTTGGATCAGATTACCAGTTTTATATTGTTTACAGATTTTCTTAATTTGTAACACTATACCAACCCCTTTAATAATTTTATTAACAACAAATCGATTTATTTGTCTTATTTTAATCCTAGTGTATTTTAATCACAAATTCAATAATACACTATCAATATAAACTTAACATTAACAAAAAAGCTAAATCATAATTGACTTAGCTTTAAATCACCTTTTTTTATATATTTCATTTTTCTAAAAAACCGATAAATTCCATATGTAATCACTACCGGAGCAATAATATCAATTACAATAATCGGTAACCAGTAACTACTACCCATAACACTTACTGCCTCTAAAATTCCTACTAATCCAGCCGTTCCCATACCAGAGCCAATTGCACTACATCTTATCTGCAATAAACAAGTAGCAAGCGGAGCAACAATTACACTAGCTAAAATTGGTGGTAACCAGATAACTGGATGTTTAACAATATTTTTAAACTGCAGCATACTCGTACCAATAGCAATCGCTATAACATCTCCAATATGATTATCCTCAAGCGACATCACTGCAAATCCTAACATTTGACAACAGCATCCTGCCAAAGCAGCCCCCGCTGCTAAACCATTTAAACCTAACATCACCCCAATTGCAGCACTAGAAATTGGGGCCGTCAAAGCCATTCCCATCACCACCGCTACAACAATCGACATCAATAATGGCTGCATCGTTACCCCTTGATTAATCAATTTTCCAATTGCATCAATAAATGCTGTAAGATAGGGACCAACAAAAATCGTCAGTAACCCCGCTATTGCAATAGAACAAAACGGTACCAGCAAAATATCTAACGGGGTCTTCCCTTGAATTAAACGGGTAACTTCTACCGCTCCAATAACCGCTAGATAAGCACCAATTGGATTTCCAGAAGCTACTCCATTTTCAAATGTTCCAGCCCCAATTGCTCCCGCAATAATCGCAGCAATTAAATTTAACCCTTTAGCATCAATCGTATATGCTATTCCTGCTCCAATTGCCGGACCCATTAAATAACCGGCAATATTTCCCCAACTGGTTAACAGTTCTATTCCAGTAAAAGCTCCCAGCTGCTTTAAGATCGTACCAATGATCAAACTGCAAAAAAAGCCATAAGCCATCCCATTTAATGTTTTGACAATATAATTTTCTTTTTTCATCTTCTTTTAGTCATCCTTTTTTCTTTTTAACAATTCTGGAAACGCCTTAATTAAACGACGATATGAATAATTCAAATCAGCCTTTTGTTTTCTTAAATTCCTAACAATAATTTGATGTCGTTGAAATAGCATGGCATTACGTTTAAAATACTGGTGCACTTCCTTTTGCGTCTCTTGAAAATTTTTCAATAACTGCATTTCTTTATCTTCCAGCTGCAATTTAAACAATTCCACTTTTTCATCAATTGCCAATGCCACCTTAACAGATACAATTACATCAACAATAAAAGCTACCGTCAAGAAAATAATAATTAACAACAAAATATTTTCATCAAATCGATTTAAAACTCTTGTTAAAAACGGTTGTACATAATCAATTGCTACAACACTAAACAAACCAAAACAGACAAACCCTTCTAAACAGATGCGCCCATTTACATTAAATGGACGATGACTATAATCCCACCAACGACGATGAAATAATTTTTCCATAACATACGAAGTAACATATTCCAACAAACATGCTACAACCCCACCATTAATAAATAACGTATAAATCGGATAATTGACCTGACGAATATCAAATAAAACAATTACTAAAATAGCACCAAAGCCATAAATAGGAATCCAGGGCCCATTTAAAAAGCCACGATTATAAGGTTGTTGTTTTCTTGAAAGTGGCAAAATAACTGACTCCCAAATCCAGCCACACAAGCAATAAAGATAAAATGAAGCTATTAAAACAATTAATTTATCTTCCATAAAAACTCCTATATAAACAAAAAAATCTGCCTAAGCAGACTTATATTTCACATGGTGGAGCCTAGCGGGATCGAACCGCTGGCCTCCTGCGTGCAAAGCAGGCGCTCTCCCATCTGAGCTAAGGCCCCAATACTTATATATGGTGGGCCTGAATGGATTTGAACCATCGACCTCACCCTTATCAGGGGTGCGCTCTAACCAACTGAGCTACAGGCCCATATATAAATGCAATTAATCAATGGTGGGCCTGAATGGATTTGAACCATCGACCTCACCCTTATCAGGGGTGCGCTCTAACCAACTGAGCTACAGGCCCATCAATCGACTGCCCATTTATAATATCATATGATTTATTAATCGTCAACCCTTTATTTTAAAAAAACGACATTTTCTGATTCAAATATGATAATGTCTTAATGTAACAAGATTGATAATGTCCCAACATGTTGGGACATTATCAAAAAAATGCTATACTATAAACCTCACATTTTAAATTGGAGGTTTTGATTATGAGAAA
>NZ_CALUXO010000016.1 GCF_944324745.1 uncultured Thomasclavelia sp.
TATCAGGATACGAACCAGATGTTGATATCAAGATTGAATATACAGGATTAAGGCCTGGTGAAAAATTATATGAAGAATTATTAATGAAAGAAGAAGGATTACAAGATACACCAAATCATCTGATCCATATTGGAAAACCAATTGAATTAGATGAAGAGACTTTCTTTAATAAACTAACAAACTTAAAAGAAGCGGTTTATAAAGAAACCAGTGATGTTCGATCATTAGTAAAAGAAATCGTACCAACTTATAAACCAAAGGAAGAAGGTGTATCAAAATGATGAAAAAGCTATTAATAATTGGAGCTGGTGGCCATGGTAGATGCTGCTATGACATTGCAAAGCGAATGAATCGTTATGATACGATTCATTTTTTAGATGATAATTCAAATGATAACTATGTAGTAGGCAAAATAGATGATTTATCTAAATTTAAAAATGATTATGATGAAGTATTTGTAGCAATTGGTAATAATCAAATACGTCATCAGCTAACTATAAAATGCAAACAAATGAATATGTCTATTGCAACATTGATCGATCCAATGTCTTTTATTTCATCTACATCAATTATTGAAGAAGGAACAGTTATCTTTCCTTTTGTATCAGTTGAATCAAAGGCAATAGTAGAAGAAGGATCAATTATCAGCAGTAATACGATCATTCATCATGATACTATCATTGATAAATTTGTATTGATATATGGTCATTGTGTAATCAGACCTAAAACACATATCGAACCATTGGAAACTATCAGTAGTTCAATGGTTATTGATAGAAAGAATATTATCGAAGAAAGGGGATAATGGATGTATAAAAGGGGAATAAAAAGAATTATTGACTTTATTTTATCACTTTGTGGTTTGATAATATTAAGCCCAGTATTTCTAATTTTATGTATCTGGATAAAATTAGATAGTAAAGGACCAATATTATTTAAACAAAAACGAGTGGGCAAACATAAAACATATTTTAATATCTATAAATTTAGAACAATGTATATTGATACACCCAAAGATATGCCAACTCATATGTTAGCTAATCCTGACCAATATATCACTAAAGCTGGACATTTTTTAAGAAAGACATCATTAGATGAATTGCCACAGATACTAAATATCTTAAAAGGTGAAATGTCAATCATTGGACCAAGACCAGCTTTATGGAATCAGGATGATCTAGTGGCTCAAAGGGATAAGTATCACGCTAATGATGTAAGACCAGGATTGACCGGTTGGGCACAAATAAATGGTAGAGATGAATTAGAAATACCAGTGAAAGCAAGATTAGATGGAGAATACGTGGAACGTATCTCTTTTTTATTTGATGTTAAATGCTTCTTTGGAACTATTTTGTCAGTTATTAAATCTGATGGAGTAGTTGAAGGAGGAACTGGAGAATTACATAAAAAAGATGGTGATATAACATGAAGAAAATATTAATAACTGGAGCCAATAGTTATATCGGTACATCGTTTGAAAAGTATATCGAAGAAAACCATCAAGATGATTATCATATAGATACATTAGATATGATCAATCCAAATTGGAAAAAATGTGATTTTAGTGGATATGATTCAATTTTTCATGTAGCTGGTATAGCTCATATAAAGGAAACTAAAAATAATGCTCACTTATATTATGAAATAAATAGAGATTTAGCCATTAAAGTGGCAAAAAAAGCAAAACAATCTAAAGTTCATCAATTTGTTTTTATGAGTTCAATGAGTGTATATGGATTAGACTATTCAAATGATTATATTACTTTAGATACACCTACAAACCCAAAAACTAATTACGGTAAAAGTAAATTACAAGCGGAAAAAGAGATTTTGAAGCTAAATGATGATAATTTTAAAGTTTGTGTATTAAGACCGCCAATGGTATACGGAGATAAGAGTCCTGGTAATTTAACAAAATTATATAAACTAGTAAGGAAAATACACGTTTTTCCAACGATAAAAAATCAAAGAAGTGCTATATCAGTAGAAAAGCTTTGTATGGAAGTAGAAAAAGCAATTTGTCTAGATACTAAAGGAATATTATTACCCCAGAATGATAAGTATATGTGCACATTTGAAATTGTTAAAAACCAAATGCAATTAGAAGATATTAATGTAATATATATAGCTTTGTTTAATCAAATAATACGGTTATTAATTGGCAAAGTTGGGGTAATTACAAAATGTTTTGGCAATTTAGTTTATGAAAAAAAATAATTACATTATTTATAAATTGAATATTTTGGGAGTCAGTAGATGAAATCATTAGAAATGAAAAAGATTCTTTTTTTTGCACCTAGTTTTTTTGGATATGAAATTAAGATAAAAAATAAAATGGAAGAATTAGGAGCAAAAGTGGATATGTTTGATGAAAGATCCATAAAAAGTTCTTTTCAAAAAACTATTTTAAAGATAAATCCTAATATATATAAAAAGAAAACAGAAATGTATTATTTCAATATATTAAATAGATTGAAAGAGAATCATTATGATTTTGTTTTTTTTATTAAATGCGAAATGGCAACTACAAAAGTATTGGAAGAATATAAAAAAACTTTTTGTAACAGTATATTTTGTTTATATTTATATGATTCTCTTCAAAATGTTAAGAATATTGAAAAAAAGCTTAAATATTTTGATTATATATATTCATTTGATAGATTCGATTGTAAAAAAAATAAATTGTTACGTTTCGAACCATTATTTTATTGTGACGAATATCAAAGAGAAAAAAGTAATCAGAGAAATAAATATGATTTGTGTTTTATTGGAACAATTCATTCTGATAGGTATAAGATATTAAAACATATTAAAAAACGGGCTGAAGATGAAGGTTTAAATATGTATTTTTATCCATTTTTGCAAAGTAAGTTTATATATTATTTTTATAAGCTCACTAAACCAGAATTCAGAGATACAAAAATTACAGATTTTAAATATGATAAATTATCTGCTAACGATATCTCTCAAATTGTTGATGCATCAAAAGTTATTATTGATATCCAACATCCAAATCAAACTGGTCTAACAATGAGAACTATAGAAATTCTCGGACTAAAGAAAAAACTAGTAACAACCAATAAAGATATAATTAATTATGATTTTTATAATGCAAATAATATTAAAATTATTGATAGAAAACATTTTACTATAGACAAAAATTTCATAAATAGAGAATATATTGATCTTGATGAAAAAATATATAGAAAGTATTCATTAAGTTCTTGGATTGAAACACTGATGGGAGATGATGTAAATGAAGATATTAGTAACGGGGGCTAATGGTTACTTAGGACAAGGAATAACAAGAAAACTTATTGATAGTGGAAATGAAGTTATTGCAACTGATATTAAAGATGATTTAATTGATAAAAGAGCAACTATTAAATGTGCTAATATATTTGGTATTGAAGATCCATTTAATTATTTTGATAAACCTGATATTTTATTACACTTAGCATGGCGTGATGGGTTTGTTCATAATTCTATAAATCATTTAAATGATTTACCATTGCATTATGATTTTATACATAAAATGATAAATGGGGGTATTAAGCAATTTGCTGGATTAGGTAGTATGCATGAAATTGGATTTTATGAGGGTAGTATAAATGAAAATACACCTTGTAATCCGGAGAGTTTATACGGAATTAGTAAAAATGCATTAAGAAAAGCTGTGGAACTTGATTGTAAAGAAAAGGTTATATTTCAGTGGTTAAGAGGGTTCTATATAGTTGGAAATAGCACAAGTGGAAGTTCTATTTTTTCAAAAATAACTCAGTCAGTAAAAGAAGGAAAAAAAGAGTTTCCTTTTACCATGGGATTAAACCAATTTGATTTTTTAGATTATGATGTGTTTTGCAAACAGGTTGTTACTACAATATCACAAAGAGAAATAAATGGAATAATTAATATTTGTTCTGGAAGACCTGAAAAATTGTCAGATCGAGTGGAAAAATTTATTGAAGAAAATAATTATGATATTAGACTTAATTATGGAGTTTTTCCTGATAGACCGTATGATTCAAAAGCAATCTGGGGTGATGATTTTAAAATTAAATTAATAGAAAAAATAGTTCGTGAGGATAAAAATCATGAAAAATAAATATTCGTTTAGTGAAAGTATAAAGAATATTTATTCCCTTATTTATACAAAATTATTTTTTTATCAAACAAGATTTATAAGAAGACCTGTATATATAAGAGGAAAGAAAAGCATTGTCGGTGCAAAAAATTTAACTTTAGGTAGATTTTGTAGATTTGATTTAGATGGAAAAGAAAAAACACTATATATTGGTGATAATTGTCAATTTGGCGACAATACACATATTGTTGCTTTAAAAAATATTAAAATTGGAAACAATGTATTGATTGCATCGAAAGTGTTTATTAGTGATACTAGCCATGGGAGTTATAAAGGGTGTTTACAAGATTCTCCGATGACCCCACCTAACGATAGAGCATTATATAGAGATGACGTTATAATTGGAGACAATGTTTGGATAGGTGAAAATGTGTGTATATTACCTGGTGTCAAAATAGGAAATGGATGTGTTATTGGAGCTAATAGCGTAGTTACAAAGTGTTTTCCTGATAATTGTATTATTGTAGGTACTCCAGCTTTTTGTTTGAAAGTATATAATGAAAAAAAAGAAATCTGGGAGACTGTATCATAAATAACAATGTTCATATTAATATATTTATAAATCATTGTAGATTAATTATAACTTTATTTTTGTTATATAAATATTGCTCGATTAAAATATGTTAATAGTTAATGAAAACCTCTTAAAATAAATAAAAATATGAGTTGAAGGTAATTATGATAATGTATGTTGAAATATTTATAAATCGATACTATTTTTTGAATACCCACATTCAACAGGTAAATACAAAATATTAAAATGTTAATATCAATTTTATCTGTATTTATGTAGTGTATGTAGTGAAAAATATTTAGACATTTCATCAATCTGACGATTATGGGTATTCAAGTACAATTTTAAATAAATTTTAATAAGGTTTGAAATTTAATAAAACAAATATTTGATAAAATGATATTTTAGAAATAAAGTATAAATAGAATTATTTAGTTTTTTATTATATTGATTAAATAAAATATCATTTATAAAAATAAAAGAAAGGTTTGGAGCATAGTTTATGAGTAGAATATGTTTTGTTTGTGTAGGTAATTTATATAACGTTCCCTATATTAAAGCTTATGAAGATATTCTTGAAGAAGATTTTGATATTATTTACTGGAATAGAGATTGTACTGAAGAATATTCACATGCAAAAAATCTCTATCAGTTTAAGTACAGATTTACAAATACAAAAAAAAAATTAATCGGATATTACAAGTTTACCAAATTTACTTTTAATATATTAGAAAAAAATAATTATGAAATTATTATTTTCTTAAGCTCTTTATCAGCGGTACTAAACTATAAGGTTTTTAAAAAAATAAATTCTAACTTTATTGTTGATGTTAGAGACTATACTTTAGAAAATAATATTTTATTTTATTGGTTAGAAAGAAAATGCTTTGAAAAGTGTAAAGCTATTGTTATATCATCTCCGGCATACAAGAGTTTTTTACCCAAAAATATAAATTACTTAGTTATCCATAATACTCAAGATGAACATTATAAAATACATAAAAGAAAGAAAAACAAATCATTAACAATATCATTTATAGGGACTGTAAACTATTTAGAGATGAATAAAAAGGTTATTGATTATTTTGCAAATGATGATAGATTTTTATTAAAATTCATTGGCAAGAATTCAGAAATATTAAATAAATATTGTTTGGATCATAAAATAAAAAATGTATATTTTGGCAAGAGATTTAATCCTGATGATATTTCCTATCTTTATGAAGATACTGATATTATATTAAATGCTTACGGTAACAATACTCCAAAATTAGATTTTGCACTTTCAAATAAGTTGTATTTTGCAACTAATCTGAAAATACCAATTATTGTTAATGATAAGACCTATATGCAGAAAGTCACAACTGATCTGGGAATTGGTTTTATATTTGATAATAACCCTAATCTAAAAAATGAATTATTAGAATTTGAATTAACTGAAGAAATTATTGAAAAATTAGATAAATTTAATGAAAATGTCAAAAAAACAAATATAGATAGTTTAAATGAGATAAGAAGAATTATTAATAAAGGAGTTTGATATGATTAAGATACTACATATGTCAACAGCATTAGATGGCGGTGGTGTTGAGAAATTTTTACTTAATTATTATAAACATATTAATAGGAAGAAAATACACTTTAGTATAATAGTTCCTGGCTTTAAAAAAGGGCTACTTGAAGATGATTTCTTACAACTAGGTGCAAATGTCTATCATGTTCATAAATTAAGTGATAATTTATTTAAAGGTATAATCGATATTTATAAAGTTGTAAAAAATAATGAGTATGATGTAGTACATTGTCATGGTAATAAATCATCACTACTAGGGATAATATTTGGATTTTTTTGTGGTATAAAAGTTAGAATTGTTCATGCTCATATGACAGAAGAAACAATTGTTCATTTTAAAAAGATTTATAAAAAAATATCTTCACTAATAATAGATTTATTTTGTACTGATAGATTTGCCTGTGGTGAAGATGCAGGTATCTATTTATTTGGTAAAAGAAAGTTTACAATAATAAACAATGCCATAGAATTGGAAAATTTCAAATTTGACATAGATTATAGAGATAAGAAAAGAAGAAATTTTTCTAATAATGATATTATCTTATGTTGCGTTGCTAGATTTAATGAACAAAAGAATCATAAATTTTTAATAAATGTATTTTATGAATTAACAAAGCTTTCAACCGATTACAAATTAATATTATTAGGTGATGGACCATTGATGAGTTCTATTAAGGAAAAATGCAAGGAGTTCGGGATAATAGATAAAGTTTTTTTTCTTGGAAATAGGAATGATGTAAATAAAATAATGAGTATTGCAGATATAGGCATACTAACTTCTCTATATGAAGGTTTGCCAGTAGTATTAGTTGAAATGCAAGCTGCTGGATTGCCAGTTTTATGTTCTGATTCTGTTACAAAAGAAGTAAATATAACAAAAAAAATTAAATATATAGATTTAAAGTATGGGTCAAAATATTGGTCAAAAGAAATATTAAGCATTGAGTTAAATTCAGGTAATTCTAGAGAAATGATTTATAATTCCATGATTGGATCTAAATATGATATTATTTCACAAGCTAAACAGTTAGAAAATATATATTATGAGAAATTGATAGGTAAAAATGAAGCTTAAAATATATAAGATTACTGTTATTTTAATTAGTTTAGTACTTTTGACCATTTTTTTTCTTAATTTAAATTATGCTAAAAATAATACCAATATTGTAAATGATTATATATCCTATTTTATGCCGTGGATTATTATTTTTTTTATCGTTGAAATATATATTCTTATTTTTATAAAAAAAGTAAAATACTATGATTTTGGATTGATATTTATTATTTTATCAAATTTTTTTATGTTTGGAACTATATTTTTAAAATGGTTAAATTTAGAAAGTGATATTTGGGATCCAGTATATTTTTATTCTTCAAATGAGATGTTTCAGGCAATTAGTTATGTTATACCAGCTATTTTTTTATTTACAATAGGATACGCTCTATTTGGAAATAGGAAGATAACGCGTGATAATATTGATAATAATTCAAAATATGACGATCAGTTAGTTTATTATACTGGTATATTTATGAGTATTTTTGGTGGTATATTTAGAATTATTTGTGATGTACCAACAATTATATATATGATGGGGGCTAATACTTATGTAGCTTATTCTGATTATGCAGTATCTGGTTTTTTATATACATTTGCAGGACTATTTGTTCCTGGAGTTATTTTTTTGATGTATTCTAAAAAAATGAGTAAGTTTAAAAATATAATTATGGTGATTGTTATATCGTATATTGTAATCACAATGATTTTAACAGGAAGTAGAAAACAAGAAATATTTGATATTGTTACTTTAGTATTATGCTATTTGGCGAACTTAAAGAAAAAAATAAGTTTAAAAAAAGTTTTGTTATTATTTATTTTAGGGTATCTATTTTTAGATTTAATTTATGTGATTCGAGAATACAGAACAACTCTAGATTTAATACCTATGAAATATATAGAAAGTATTTTTAGTTTTAATGCAATACCTATATTATTTGCAGAAACTTTATCAGAAGTTGGTATGGTCATATATTCTGTAACAAATATAGTTAAATATGTACCTGCAATTATGGGCTATGAATATGGTATGACATTTTTAAGAACTATTTTTTCATTTCTACCTATTAATCCTTTAGTTGGAGATTTTTTTTATAAAGCTTCTTCTACTAATGTAATAAACGAATATTTAAATTTACCTGTAGGTTCAAGTATGTTTGGAGATATGTATTGGAATTTTGGATATTTAGGTGGTTTGATGTTTTCGTTCATAATAGGTTTTTTATTTTACTTATTTTTTAATAGATATTTAAAGAAGTTTACAGATAATTATAGTGCTGCGATTTATTTTTGTTGTTTTGATATACTGATAGTTCTTGTTAGAGCAGAGTTCTTTGATTGTTGGCGAACATTGGTATATTTTTTTGTTACAGTTTTTTTAATAAAATATATTTTAATTAAAAAGAAAACAAGGAGGGAAAAGTTATCAAATTGATTTTGATAATACGAGATGAAATATTTATTACATGGAGCTACTGATATGGGGTCATCAAATTACGGTGATTTTCTATATGGATACTTAATTTATAATTATTTAAAGAACATTGATTTAAATAATGAAATAGATTTTTATAATCCATCAGATTATTTTGTTAAATATTTGAATTTGTCAAAGAAAACAAAAATAAAATGGAACAATTGTAATTGTGCTATATATATACCTGGAGGATATTTTGGTGAAGGACACGATGCACGCTTTAGAGATAATTTAATACAGTGGTTAAGATTTATGATTTTTGGTTTAAAGTCACTTTATCATAAAAAGCGCTTGTTTATTATAGCTATTGGTGCAGGGCCAATAAATTCATTTTTAATGAAACAAACAATAAGAAAACTTGTGTCTAAAGCTGATTTTATTACTGTAAGAGATCATGAATCTTATGAAGCGTTATCAAATTTGCATACAAAATCTAGAATAATTGAATCTTCAGATTTGATTATTAGTCAAAAGTTTAAATTTAATATAGATGAAAATTTATTACAAGATTATAAGACAGATAACAATGGCACTAAAATATTGCTGGTTCATTATAATCATTCAATGATTGCACTTGAAAAATTTGCAGAAGCAATAAATTTATTTTTAGAAAAACACAAGAATTATCGTGTTATAGTTACTTCAGACTGCTATTTAAATAAAGAAAAGGAGCTTTTTGAAATTTTTAGTCGAAAAATTAATACAAAAACCGAGTTATTTCATTATGATTCACCATTTGTATTTACTGAGTTTTTAAAAAAAGTAGATTTAGTGTTAACATGTAAGTTACATCTCGGAGTAGTATCTTGTATGTTTAATAAAAGTGTTATTGTTTCCGCAGTTCATCCAGAAAAGACAACAAGGTTTTATAAACAAATTGGTGAAGAAGCAAGATGTGTTTCTCTTTTTGATACTAATAGTTATTATATATATAAGCTGATGGAAGAGTATTATGATAAAAAGATAGTTATACCTGATGAAGCAATATCTAAAGCAAATATTACTTGGACATTATTAGATGAAAAGCTCAAACAAACAACTTGTTAATAATACTTTTCATCTATATATTTTAACTATTGTAAAAATGCTTCTTCCATTAGTGATTTTACCATATTTAGCACGTGTATTATCTAAAGATGCTTATGGCGTAGTAACATATGTTAAAACATGGATGCAATATGTTCAATTATTAATAGATTTTGGTTTTATCTTGTCGTCTACACGACTGATAGTAGAGTGTAATGGAAATAAAAAAAAGATTGGTAATATTATTGGGGATACATTAATAGAAAAATGTATATTAAGTATTGTTGCTTTATTAATTCTTGTTATCGCGGTTTGTAATATTAAAATATTGAAAGAATATAGTTTATTTGTATTTATTTACTATGTTTCAATTTTTTTAACAGTGTTTATGTTTGATTTTCTATTTCGTGGAATTGAAGAAATGGAAAAGTTAAGTATACCATTAATAGTAAGTAAAATAATTTCAACATGCTTAACATTTATATTTGTAAAAAATGATAGCCATCTTGAGTTAATAGCATTATTAGAGATAATTGGAAATTTAATAGCAGTAATTATATCTTTGTATTTTATCAAACAAAAAAAAATCATTATCAGTTTTTCGAATTATAAAAAATGGTTTAGAGATATAATATTTTCATTTAATTATTTTTTATCCAATTTTTCTACTACAGTTTTTGGAGCATTAACTACTGTTATAACAGGAATATATTTAAATACTAGTGATGTTGCATCTTGGGGACTATGTATGCAAATTGTAAATGCAGTTAAATCCATTTATTCTCCTATTATTAATGGTCTATATCCTTATATGATAAAGAATAAGAATATCAAATTAATCAATAGAATCAATTTAATGATGGGGGTATTAATTTTTATTGGATGTATAATTGTTTTTACTGCAGGAAGAACAATAATTGTTTTCATTGCTGGAGATAAATATTACTCTTCGGCAATAATATTACTGATATTATTACCAGTTTTAATTTTTTCATTTTATTCTATGATTTATGGATGGCCTGTTTTAGGGGCAATAAAAAAAATACGAGAAACAACGATAACAACAGTATTTTCTGCCTTGGTTCAAATTGTTTTAATAGTATTTTTAATTGTTACAGACAAATTTAATTTATTTAGTCTAGCTATTATTACTAGTTTCTCTGAATTTTTACTTTTTGTGACAAGATATATTGTATATCGATATTTTAGATATTTATTTAAATAGAAGATAATTTTGTAGTAATGTGGCAATTAGGTGTCTGTAGTAGTATATAAAATACTACAGACAATAGCTATGAAAAATTTCTTATAATTATTGGTGTTTTATGGTGGATGAATAGATTGATATCATAATGAAAAAGAGTCAACTATTACAAACGTTTTAATATATAAATTTTTAAATAGTAGACAAATATGGCTATTTTATAGTATTAAGATTTATTAAATTAGATAATAGTGTACATATTTCTAATCTTATTAACCACGCATCAGTCATTATGTATTTTATTAAGAAAATAATACTTGTTTTATAACAAAATAATACATAAAAGAACGTTATTTAATAATTGGGTAATAGATTTTATCGATGTGGTTTGCCATGTGTAATTTATAGTCTATTACTTTTTTAATATAGATAGAGATTACTGAAGTAAAATATTAAAAGCCAATTATTTCAGTACAATTTTTAATTTATAAAATCAAAAAATATTAGGAGAACTTTGAATGAAGAAAATAATGTTAGTATTTGGGACACGCCCTGAAGCAATTAAAATGTGCCCATTAGTTAATGAGTTGAAAACTAGAGAAAATATTAAAACAATTGTTTGTGTCACCGGTCAACATAGAGAAATGTTGAATCAAGTATTAGAAGTATTTAATGTTAAACCTGATTATGATTTATCAATTATGAGAGATAAACAAACATTGTTTGATATAACAACAAATATATTAAATAAGATAAAATCGGTTCTTGAAGAAGTCAAGCCAGATGTTGTATTAGTTCATGGAGATACATCCACAACTTTTGTTACATCTTTGGCTTGTTTTTATTTACAAATTCCTGTTGGTCATGTTGAAGCAGGACTTAGAACTTATGATATTTATTCGCCTTATCCAGAAGAATTTAACCGCCAGGCAGTAAGTATTATTGCAAAATATAATTTTGCTCCTACAGAAATGAGTAAACAAAATCTTATTAACGAAGGAAAAAAAGAAGAAAATATTTTCGTTACAGGAAATACAGCAATAGATGCTCTAAAAACTACCGTGAGAGAAAACTATGATCATCCAGAATTAGAGTGGGCAAAAGGTTCAAAGCTAATTATGATTACTGCACATAGAAGAGAGAACCTTGGTGAACCAATGAAACATATGTTTAGAGCCATAAAAAGAGTGATGGATGAACATAATGATTTGAAGGCTATTTATCCAATACATATGAATCCTATTGTTAGAGAGCTTGCAAATGAAATATTTAAAGATGATGATAGGATTCATATTATTGAACCACTGGAAGTAATTGATTTTCATAATTTTTTGAATCAAAGTTACTTAATACTAACAGATTCAGGTGGGATTCAAGAAGAAGCTCCCTCATTAGGAAAACCAGTTTTAGTAATGAGAGATACTACTGAGAGACCAGAAGGAGTAGCTGCTGGCACATTAAAGCTGGTAGGGACAAATGAAGAGAGAATATATAATGCTTTTAGCCAACTATTAAATGATGAAAATGAGTATAAAAAGATGTCAAATGCTAGTAATCCATATGGCGATGGAACAGCTTGTAAAAAGATTGTAGAAATATTGTTTCAAAGTTTTGGAATATAAAATTTATTTTTTTAGTGGTCTATAATCAATATGCTACCTGTCTTTGGCAGTTAAAAAGAAAAAAATGGTGCTAATTTGATATTGCTATCGAGTTAGCATCATTTTTATTTGCTTGGATGTCAGATAATAATTGGTTATTGGTTGATTTAATATGCCTGCAAG
>NZ_CALUXO010000017.1 GCF_944324745.1 uncultured Thomasclavelia sp.
CTTGCTTTGACCTATTATGTCAACTATGGATTATCTTCCAGAAAAACTGCTTTGATCCTTAAACAGGTCCATGGTTTGAACATTTCTCATCAGACCATCATCAATTATGCCAGCTCTGTTTCAGCTGTCATAAAATCACTGGTCGATAAATATCCTTATAAAATCGGTAGTACTCTTTCTGGCGATGAAACATATATCAAGATCACAGGAAAGAATCATTATGTATTCTTTTGGTCTGATCCAGTAAGCAAGATCATTACTTCCTATACGATATATTCGATCAGAGATACTGAATGTGCTTGTAAATCAATATGTGATTGTCTCAACAAATATAGCGAGATCCCTGTTGATCTGACCTTGATCACTGATGGTAATCCTATTTACAATGCAGCTCAGGTTTTCTTTGAATTAAATGACATCAATTTTGATTTGCATCAAGTAATAGGTGTTAAAAACAAAGATGAAGAGTCCAAGAAATATCGTCCTTTCAAACAGATCGAAGAACGCCTTAATAGAACATATAAACAAAACTACTATGGTACGAATGGTTATGACAAGCTTGAATGTGCCAATAGCTATATGGTTCTGTTTGTATGCTTCTTTAATTTTCTGAGACAACATTCATCATTAGACTTTAAAACACCTATAGATGATGATCTTTTTGATAATTCGATGCTCATGCCAGATAGATGGTTAAAGCTGATTGAATTAAGTTCGCAATATCACATTAATTAGAATTGTTTAAAAATTACTGTGAGACCCGATACCCTCATTGCACCCTTTTTTGGGCTTTTTTTATTAATTTCAGGATTCAAAAATTTACGATTTTTCAAAACTGGATTTCATCCTTCTTTTTTTGCGGATTTGTGTAAAAAAGTGCAGAAAATTTTTGGTTCGATATTAATTTTTCATAAATTCTTTACACTACCTCTTATATTTATATTATAAAAAAAAGTAACGGTCTTAACCATTACTTTCGTCAATAATTTTTACAACATATTTAAAATCAATATCATCACACAACCACACGCCGTTTTTAGAATAATAAAACTTATAACCATCTTCAACCATTTTTTTAGCATCAATGACTAATACTACTGGTTGACCATGACGACTGCCTACTTTAATAGCCGTTGGCTCATCTTTTGATAAGTGAACATATAAGCGTCGCATCTTACAAATTCCATTTTCTTTAATACCTGATAAATTTTTAATTGCTGTTCCATGATATAAATACTCTGGTGGTATTTTTTCATCCAATTCAACATCAACATTGATTGAATGTCCTTGAGCACACCGAATTTTAGTTTTATCCTCGTTGTAATGATAGCGTTGCTTGTTATCTTGAGCGACAATCTCTTCTAATAAACCGCCATTAATAAAATAACCTTTTTTACGAATACCACTAATTAATTCACTAACATCTGCCCAGCCATGACAATCTAATTTTATTCCAATCGCATCAGGTCTATGTCTAAGGACATAACAGATAAAACGTCCCAAGCGTGTCAAGTTGATCTGTCCAAACTCTAACAGCATATCATACCAGATAGCCCCACCATGGACCGATTGCGAAATACCACGATTTTTAAAACCAAATTTTTCATAATAATGAATCAGTTTATCTTTACAAGTTAAAACTAACCCTTTACGTCCTTCTTTTCGAGCCTGTTCAATCATTTGTTCAATTAATTGAGCTGCTAATCCTTGCTGGCGATATTCAGGTAAAACATCTAGCCCAAAAATCATCTGCCACTTTCCGGCTTCATCATGAAATGAAGCTTTACTATATAATATATCACTAATGGTACTATGACTATTAACCATACCATTTATAAATCCAATTATTTTTCCTTTTTCTTCCATAACCCAGAAATGGTTAGGGTAAACCTGTAACCGATTTTCAAAATCAGTTTTACTGGCTGCTTCAGCAGATGGAAAACAAGCAGCTTCAACGGCGGTGATTGCAGATAAATCCTTCATTGTTGCTTGACGTATTTTCATTTTGCTTTAGCCTCCTTTATTTTTGTAGTAGTATATCACTTATTGTCTAAATAATAAAGTAAATATCTTTTTTCAAAAATAAAATTAGCCAGGATTACCAAAATTATTTTTTCATGCGATATAATAACGGAAAAAACTCAATGAAAATTGTCAATCCAATTATGGTCAAAAGACTAAGCAATGATATTTCTACCTTAATATTTAATTGATAATTCAAGACCAAAAATACCATCATGATCATTAAAAAAAGAAATATCGCTTTAGTTAATTGACCCAGCATCATTAAACTAATATTACTTTTTCCAGTAATAGCATTTAAATATTGAAAAAAGTGTTGATCATTTTTTCTAGTAAAATATCTGATAATACAAACAACTAACATCAATGAAACTCCAGCGATAATAAATTCACTAATTCCTTTTTGTAACGATACATCAGTAGCATAATTGTACTCTTCATAAATACCTTCACTAGTTAAACCGATTTTATTTAATTCCTGTTCAAATTCATTATAAAAATCACTGGCTGCTAACTTAACCAGGTACTCACTAAAACAATTCGTTAAATTTTCTTGTTGCTCAAGATAAACCTGATAAATAGATAAAGGAATGTAGACAATATAATCATCATCAAAAAACATTGAACCTGATGATTCTGCTAATCGATCTTCAATGACACCACCAATTGGTAAATTTACTGACTCATAAGAATAATCAGCTATTTCTTGACCATCATCAGTATCGATAAGAATTGGTATTGGTAATTGAAAAGTATAATCATCATCATAGATTGGTTCTAATTTTTCTTCTAATTGTTTTGAAAGCAACACATTAGCTACTGAATTTTTCATTTTTGCATAACTATCATCATAAGTCATGTAAGCAACCGTTCCAATATCTAAAGGTGTTTCGTCTTGATAGGTAATTGTAGTATCCGAAATGTTATTAAAATAATAGACCGGATATAATTTCCTGATATTTTTGATGTTTTTTAATTGGTCTAATTGATCAATAGCAAGCGGCTGATCATTATCGCTATTATGGATCAAAAAATAATCGGATGCTAAAATTTCTACTTGCATATCTGTATGATAGCTTTCATTATGAATTATAAAAATCCCGGTTATGATCAAAGAAGTCGCAATTACTGATACAATCATCATTAAACTATGACTAATAAGATGATGTTTAATCGTCTGAAGATAATATTTCAATAATTTAATATTACTGTTGTTAGAAAACGATAAACTAACTTCCTGTTTATCCGGCGTTTGATTAAAATGGCCAATGAAATTTGCATATTGATCTAAAAATTGATCCTTAATGATAATAATCGTAGTACAATGGTTTAAGTATTTAGCTATCAATTTAGCCATCTTTACTTTCAATTGATAATCATCAACTGGAAGTATTTCTGATAAAACCGTGATATTACGTTGTAACATAATTGCATAAAACAAACTAATTTTTTTCTTATCATTTAAAGATAACTGCTCAGGATAACACGATAATAAGTTTTCTAACTCCAGTTCCTTAATCAGCCGTTTTTGATCTAATTTTATCTCTGTTTGATAAATTTGACATAATAATTGAAAATTTTCTTTAACTGTCAAATCAGCTTCCATTCTTGGAATATCTAAACTGCAATAACTATTATGTTTTAAACTTTGATTATCAATTACTTGACCATTAATCAAACAACTTTGATAATTAGTATTATTACCAGCAAATATTTCTAATAAGGCTTGTTTTTGTTCATCATCTAAATCATGGATAATTGTCAAACCTTCTTGACATATGATATCATATTGTTGATTAGTTTTTTCAACATATATTCCCCGAATTTCAATCATCCTTTTTCCCTCCAGATAATAAAATTATATCACGAAGATTAAAAATTCACATAATAATTACAAAAATTTGTGGTTTTTATTTAATTTTCCAAACAAACTCAGCCCCATGAGCTCCTATTTCAAAATGATATTTCACAATTCCCAAATCAATCTTACTATAAAATCCGGTTCCTCTTTTTAGCGATACTGTCTTGTCATGACAAGAAAAAACAAATTTTTGTTGATTCATTGCCGTTGGTGCTAATAATGCGGCTTTAACGCCATCCTTGAACCATTGAGGCAGCTCACTTTTTTTATCGATAACTTGATCCAAGCTTTTGGATTTGTGAGTGCTACCTGAGTCTGTTCCATAACCAATTGCAATTACTAATTCTAATTTCTCATTAGTTTTAATTGTCATTGCCTGCTTGACCTTTTTATATGTTAAAGCTACCCAACAAGTATTCAATCCTAACTGCTGGGCTTTTAATACTACTTTTTCACCATAATAGCCACACTTTACAGCTAAGTTAGCATCTTTATTTCCAATAACAGCGATATAATTTTTTACATTATTAAACTTGCCATAATGGGCCATTTTACTACTAAATGCCTGGGGTTCATCTAAAACTAGTTGCATATTTAAATTTCCCTCCAAGTTACACTGATCAATAAATGCCAATAATTCCTCTTTAACTTTTCCTTCAATTTTTCGATCAGTATAACTACGTACCGAATGTCTTGTTTCTATTGCTGTTAATAAATCCATTAAATCACTCCTTAAATAAAATTTATTATTTTTATATCTTTTGGATTTTATCATCTTAAGCTAAATTATTCAGATAACAAACACTCTTTAAATAATAATCAACGAATACCGATATTTTCAATTTCACGAGCAATACTTTCAATAATATGAACAACAGGAACCTGAGTAGCTGATGAATAAAAATAACGATCTTTATGTGATGGAACATAATAACAAATTACTTCATCAGCCAGTTTAGCCGCGGTAGTATTAACACTATTGGTTATTACCGCTACTTTAGCTCCAGTTTCTTTAATAAACATTATTTGATTATTGATCTCTGTCGTCTCCCCACTAACTGTAAAAATAATCACACAAGTTTCTTGATCATAAACATTAAAACGATGTGAAAAATCATCAACGAAAAAACTTTTTAAACCCCGCCGATTAAATAAATAACAAGCATATTTTGCCATTGCTCCAGAAAGTCCAATGCCAAAGAATAAGACCTCATTACTATTTACCATCATTTGAGCTATATTTTTTATCGGAATCTGTGATTGGGCATTATCAATCTTTTTAAAATAATCCAATATATATTCAATATTATTTTCTTGAATACTTGTTTCTCGATTTTGACTATATCGAAGCTGAATTTTAAATTGAGAAAATCCATCATAACCTAGCTTTTTACATACTCTAGTAATCATTGATGGTGATACATGTAAAACATTGGCAATATCACTTAACTTTTCTTTTGTAACCAAATCTTGATGACTTACTAGATATGTATAGATTTCATATTCTAAATCGTTTAGCTGTTTTAATTGTTCAATCGATATCATTATGTCAAATTCCTTTCTATATTTAGCTTTTTAAATACATAAATTGGTTCTATTTTAACATAAAATTAATTTATTAAACTAAACAATTTAAAAATATCTTAAATAAAACAAAAAAGGTAAACAATTTGTTTACCCATTTGCAAGCTTAAGATTCTTTCTTAATTTCTTCTTCATTTTTCGTGTTGCTACTACATATTGATTAGAATCAAGATAGACTACTTTAGTACCGGCAACTAAATCATGTAAGGCCCGTTTGGATTTTAATACCAAAACTAAGATAGCAGATATTAAACTAATTACTAGTCCTATATAAGCATAGATACCGCTAAAATTGAAATTTGTTGCTGTATTAATCAATTGATGCAACATATTACTACAACTATAAATACTTCCTTCAATTAAAATAATCATAACTAATTGTCTAATAATAATTTGTTTAATACTAACATCTAAATAATTATTATTAACTATCTTTAACTTCAATATTCTTTTTCCAACAGTCTGCCCCGGGAAAACTTTTAACGGAACTATCACATAATAAATTATCGCCACTAGAAATGACAGTCCACCGGCAATAAAATTGTAGGGATAGTCAAAGATAGCGATGTTTTGAGGAATACTAGTAGCATCATCATGTAACATCATATAAATAATAATGATTGGTAAAGAGGCTACGACCCCACCTAAATACCAGTCAATTGCATAAGCAATAAATCTTCTAATCTGACTTAAATCATTTTTCTCTTCTTTATTTCTTAGTTCTAATATTTTTTTCATAGTCTACCTCAAATCCTTTTTATAATTCTTCACCATTAGTAGCAATTACATGTTTATACCAATCAAATGATGCCTTTTTACTTCTATTTAAGCTGCCGCTTCCATCATTATTTTTATCTACATAGATAAATCCATATCTTTTTTTCATCTCACCAGTTGAAAAGCTAACGCAATCGATACAACCCCAAACAGTATAACCTATTAAGTCAACTCCATCAATATCAACAGCTTTTTTCATTTCGCGGATATGATTTCTTAAATACTCAATTCGATAATCATCGTTAACTTTACCATCAACCATTTCATCTATTGCGCCAAAACCATTTTCAACAATAAACATTGGCAATTGATAACGATCATATAACCAATTTAAAGTATAACGAAGTCCTTTAGGATCGATTGGCCAACCCCATTTAGTTTTTTCAATATATGGATTTAAGCATAAGTCTTTAGCTTCATCATAATCAAGATTGTCATCACCATCACCTTTAGTAGCAAATGACATATAATAACTAAATCCGATATAATCAACACAACCCTGACTTAATGCTGTCAAATCTTCATCATTAATATCTAATTGATATCCTTTACGGTTAAAGAAAGTTTTCATATACCCAGGATATTTACCGCGCGCATGCACATCTAAAAACCAGAAACGTTTGTGATTAGCTCCGACTGCTTTTAACATATCATCAGGATTACAAGAATATGGATAAATTGGTGTCATTGCCATCATACATCCTACTTGTAAATCCGGATTAATTTCATGGGCAATTTTTACTGCTTTTGCACTAGCAACTAATTCATAATGAGATGCTTGATAAACAATTTGTTCGCGATCTTCACCTTCTTCAAAAAGAATTCCTGAATTAGTAAAAACAGCAACATCAGCTTTATAATTAGCTTGATTATTAATTTCATTGAAAGTCATCCAATATTTTACTTTATTTTGATATCTTTCAAAACATACTCTTGCAAAATTAGCAAATAAATCAATTAATTTACGATTACGCCATCCACCATATTTTTCTACTAAACCATATGGCATTTCAAAATGGCTTAAAGTAATTACTGGCTCAATTCCATTTTTCAATAATTCATCAAACATATCATCATAAAATTGTAAACCAGCTTCATTTGGAGTAACTTCATCCCCTTCGGGAAAGATTCTAGCCCAAGAGATTGATGTTCTAAAACATTTAAATCCCATTTCTTTAAATAAAGCAATATCTTCTTTATAACGATGATAAAAATCTACTGCTTCATGATTAGGATAATATTCACCATCAATAATTGTTTTAGTAATTCGACGTTCTTTACCAACGCCACCTACTGTCATCATATCTGAAACATTAGGACCCTTACCGCCTTCGTTCCAGCCACCTTCAACTTGATGGGCGGCAACTGCACCGCCCCATAAAAAATCCTTACGCATTAGCTTCACCTGCCGCTTCTGCTTTAACAGCAGCTCTTGTACTTGCCATTACAAATGGTAAATAAATTAATGTACTTACACCAACTAAAAGAAATCCAATAACTAATGATAAGATACTAGTTGCTCCAGATCCTAAAAACGGAATCAAGAAACCTGGTGTTGTCCAAGCAACACTGTAAGCTACTGGTGGAATTATTTCAAAGACCGCTACACAAAGCCATCCAATAATATTACATACAACCGGTGCTAAAATAAATGGCACAATATACATTGGGTTCATAACAAGCGGGAAACCAAAGATAATTGGTTCATTAATGTTAAATAAACCTGGTGCTAAAGACATTTTAGCGATTTGGAACTGAGCTTTATTTTTACGACCAGCAATAAACATAGCAATGATTAAACCTAAAGTTGCCCCAGAACCACCGGTATTACCAAAAGCATCATTAATAGATCCCCAGTTAACCGGATAAGGTGCACCCCAAGCAGTACCATTGGCTGCTACATATACTAAGTTCATATTTTGTTGTTCTGTAAAGATAACTGATCTTAAAGCATTTAAAGTGTTAGGACCATGAATACCTAATACCCATAAGAATTGTTGGACTACTACAAATACTAAAATTGTACCCATAGAACTTCCAAGAGAAGTCATTGGTGCTTGAATAGCATTATAAATTAATACTTGAATACCATCTGCTGTGATATTACTGAAAATAAAGTTAATTAATCCAACTAATGCTAATACGATCATAATTGGAATTAATAAGTTAAATGATTTAGATACTGCTGGTGGTACCATTTCTGGCATTGAAATTCTTAACTTTGAATTACGTCCTAATCTAGTTAAAATTTCAGCCACAAATAAACCAACAAATAAAGCAACGAATAATCCTTGTGCTCCTAAATATGTTGTAGTTAAACCAGAACCACTTCCATCAACAAATTCTCTAGAAGCCGGATATAAAATGAAATATGCTGATAAAGCAGTAATACCACATAATACTTTATCACCTTTCATCTCTTCAGCTAATTGATAAGCTGTTAAAAATGCAATTAATACTGCTAAAATATTAGTAGTACCATTAACAACTGAATTTAAAATAGCTTGATAATCTGTTAAGTTAGGAATTAAATCACCTAAATGTAATAAACTGGCAATAAATCCATTAGGATCTAAGAATACGTTGTTTATTAATAATACCATTGACCCTGCCATTGTTAGCGGGAATGATAATGTAAAGGCATCACGAACTGCCGCTACATGCCGTTGAGCATTTATTTTAGCGGCAACTGGAACAAAGAAGCGTTCCATAAACCCTTGCATTTTCTCCATCTTAAATTTTCCTCCCATATTGTTTAGCTAAACGGTCTATTTTTTTGTAAGCGCTGTATTTTATCGACAAATTATATTATAACTAATCATCTTAAAATTTAAATATTTCTATCCTTTCTAGCAACCCTATTCATATTTTGATTTCTGTTACACTAAAAAAACAATGCGTTTTATTTTTTTAAACACATTGTTGTTAAGTTTTCAATAACGGCAATAGCCGGAATTTGGGTTGTCATATCAAACATCTGAACTCCCACTTTTTTGATATAATACGGAATGGTTAAATCAGCCAGCTTTGCCAGGGTACTGCTTTTAGAAGTTGTTATCGCTAATACTTTACAATCACCTTGCCTGCATGATGTAACTAAATCAATGATTTCTGGTGTTTCACCGGAAACCGATAATACAATAACTAGATTATTTCTATTTAAACCAGGCAACTTTAAATAAGGATCATTAATCGCAATCGCAAACTTACCAGAACTAGTAAAACGTCGGGCACCATATTGACATACTGCCCCAGAATTACCGACTCCAATAAAAATAATCTCTTCACTATTTCCAATTAAAATCATTGCCTCATTAAACATATCACGATAAAAATCACTATCAAATTTTTTTAAACAATCAATCACAGCACTATAATCATACTCTTGTTCAAAATGTGAATCATTTTGTAGTGATAACCGATAGGCATATTTAAAATCATTGTAACTATCAAAACCCATCTTATTAATAAAACGTAATATTGTAGTAGTTGATACATTACTATGGCTAGCTAATTCTCTAATGGTTAGATAAGGAACAATCAACTGATTATTCATGATAAACTCAAATACTTGTAATTCACTATCATTAAGTTCTTTAATTTGCTGTGCTTTAAACATCTAATTCCTCCTGAATATATTTTAAGAAAATTTCTACTATTATATCACTTTTTTAATAATAACTAAATCAACTTATTGTATCATTTGTATTATATGTTATAATACAAATAGAGGTGATTGTATGTTATTGTCTTATGTTATCTTGATTTTAACTGTTTTATTTATTAACAGTATTTATTATTATACTACTAATAAATATAGTAAATTTGAAAATGGTCATTTGTTTTTGGTTAAAATCCCAGATGAAGCTTATCAATTAAGTGAAGTTAAAATGATAATTCAAAATTTTAAAAATGAGTTGTTTAAAATCTTTATTTTATCTTTTATTCTTTATTTACCTATTTTTATAATTCCAGATTTTTTTAAAATCATTTATTTTCTGATTGTTATCTGGATAAATTTATTACTAGTAAATTATCCTTTAAAAAAATATCGTCACCAGTTACTATTACTTAAACGTAATTATCATTGGCCTAATCAAAAAATTAAAACCGTTAAAATCGATTTAAAACTATCAGCTTATATGGAAAATAAACCGTTTAACTATTATAAGTATTTAATCATTATCATTATTGATTTCATTTGTTTAGGTGGCATGCTTTATTTTAAAGCCAGCTTTGAACAATATCTTTATTTAATCTTACAATTTATTGCTTTAATATTTGGCTTAGTAATAATAAAAAGGATGCCAAATAAAACGTATTGTGATGACAGTCATATTAATATTGCTATCAACAGTTTACGTCAGGATTATTTGTCACACTGCTTTTTTAGCGTAATTTTAATCGATGCTTTATTCAATCTGATCATCCAATTTTATCTGTTAAACCAATTACCATTTATCCTGGTTATTTTAATAAGTATAATTATGGTAATTAACTTATTTATCATCATTGATAAAAGTAAAAAATACCAGACAAAAAAACAAGAATTATTACAAAATAAAATTAATTATGAATATAATATTTATGATGATGATTGCTGGAAAATTGGTCTTTTCGGTCCTAGTTACTATAATAAAGCCGATCCTAAAACTTTAGTTACTTCACCGATTGGAACTCAAATGATTTTTAATACTGCAAGACCCGCTTATAAATATTTCGTTATGGCAATATGGTCATTTATAATTGGTCTGTTAGTATTGATTTTTGGATATCCGGGTTATTTAGATTTAACTAATCAGCTAGCTGATCTTTCAATTGAAAATAATGTAATTGTCGTTTCCAGTCCTTTTTATGATGTAAAGATTGATATTGAAGATATTAATGATATCAGTATTACTGATGATTTAGGAGCAGGGATCAGAACCAATGGAACTGATGCAATCTTTTTTACTAAAGGCCATTGTCATTATGATAAATATGGTGATTGTTTAGTTTATAAAGCCAACTTCCATCATTGTTTTATTATTGTAGAGACTGATGAAGCCACATACATTATTAATGATGATAATATAAGTAATACTCAAAAAATATATCAAGAAGCAAAGGAGCTGATTTAATGATCATCGAGTTAGATTTTACTAGTGAAACACCGATTTATCTCCAATTACGAAATGAAATTGTTAAAAAAATTGCCACCGGAGAATTTAAATACGGAGAAGCCTTACCAACAGTTAGAGCCTTAGCCAAGGATCTCCAGATTAATAATATGACTGTCAATAAGGCTTATAATCTATTAAAACAAGAGGGTTACATCTGTATTGATCGTCGTCATGGCGCTAAAGTTCAGCCAACAATTGATACTTCTGTTGAATATCAAGAAAAACTAGTAAGTGAATTAGGTTTAATTGCCAGTGAAGCAATAGTAAAAGGAATGGATAAAGAGGAATTTTTAGAAACATGTCAAAAATTATTACAAACAATTCAATATGATAGAGCTATTAACCGTTAAAATATTTGTTTTTATCATTATTTTTTTACAAAACTGCTTAGATTACAATTGTTTCAATTACAAAACATTAGTATAATTAAACAAAGGAGTAGTACAGATGAAAAAATACCAAGCTATTATTTATGATATTGATGGAACTGTCCTTGATACATTAAAAATGAATATGATTCCCCTACTTAAAATCATTAAAGAAGAAACTGGCGAAGATTGGACGTTTGAACAAGTACTTAAGTTTGCTTCCTATCCCGGAATAAAAGTTATGGAAGAATTACAAGTAACCAACCCTGAAAAAACTTATACTCGTTGGGTCAAATACGTCAATGAATACGAAGATGGAGCTACTTTATATCCAGGTATGGCCGAAGTTTTTGAAGCATTTGATGGAAAAATTATTCAGGCTATTGTTTCTTCTAAGAAAAAGAAACAATATGAAATTGATTTTGTTTCTAAAGGCTTAGATAAATATATTGCAACTGCTATCTTAGAAGAAGATACTATTAAACACAAACCTGATCCCGAACCAATTCTAGAATGTTTAAAACGCTTAAATCTTGCTAATAATGATGTTATTTATATTGGTGATGCATATTCAGATTATCTTACATGCAAAAATGCGAATGTTGATTTCGGTTTAGCTAAATGGGGTTGTACTAAAGAATTTGAACTAGATGAATCTTGTCTAATTTTTAAGCAACCACTTGATTTATTAAAATTATTAGAAAATTAAAGGAGAAAAACAATGAAGCTGATTATTGAAGAAAACGAGCAAAAAATGAGTGAAAGTGCGATGTTTATCTTACTTGGGGCAATGATGCAAGATAAACGTGTTAACATTTCATTGACTTCTGGTCGTTCCCCTAAAACAATGTATAATATGATGATCCCTTACATTAAAGATCAAGATAAATTTAAAGATATTGAATACTATTTATTTGACGAAAATCCATATATCGATGAAGAACATGGTCCTAACTGGAATGAAATGCAAGAAATATTTTTTAAACCGGCTAATATTCCTGATGAAAGAATTCATATAATGAATAACGATAATTGGATGAATTATGATGATGAAATTCGTCAGGCTGGTGGCATTGATGTCATGGTAATCGGATTAGGTTATGATGGTCATTTCTGTGGTAACTGCCCACGTTGTACTCCATTTGATAGCTATACTTACAAAATTAAATTTACTGATAAACAAGCTGTTAATCCTGATTATGCTGACCGCCCCAGACAACCACATACTTTAACTATGGGTGCTAAAAGTTTAATGCGTGTCAATCATTTAGTCATGATTGTAAATGGTAAAGAAAAAGCTGAAATCTTTAAACGTTTTATGGAAGAACCAATCAATCAAGATGTACCAGCAACCATCTTAAAATTACATCCAAATTTCACTGTTATTTGTGATCAAGAGGCTGCCAGTCTTCTTGACCAAGACAAAATTAAGAGAATATAAAACCAGTTCAAAATGAACTGGTTTTATTTTAATCAAATTATAAATCTATATTAACTTTCCCTGCTTAAAAATAGGAAATATTTTTCTAACGATCAGTTCCTTCTTTTTCCGCTAAAGATTTTTCATAAACCTTAAAGAAAGGATAATACACGATCATACTGATTGCAATTAATACAATCATGAAAATAACATTTCGAATATCTAATGCTGATAAAAAACCTTGGGCAAAAAATGGTGTGAATGATGGATCAACAATATAACCCATACTTACCAGCCCTAAAGATTGTACTAAATATCCTAGATAAATTGAAATGCAAGGCATCAACACAAATGGTATTGCCAAAACTGGATTTAAAACAATCGGTGCCCCAAAAATTACCGGTTCATTAATTCCACAAATACCAGGAACCACACTTAATTTACCAATTGTTCTTAAATGTTTTACATGTGAAAAACACATCAATAAAACCAATCCCAAGGTATTACCACCACCACCTAAAACGGCATAGCGATACATCTGTAAATTCATAACATTTTCAGCCGCTTTTCCAGCATTAACTAGATCAGCATTTAAACCAGAGTTAGTAATTCCCAAGGTAAAGACGATTGGAAATATAATTGATGAACCATTAATCCCAAATAACCACAAAATATTAGAAAACGCAAAAATTCCCATATAAGCCCAAACATTATCAACTCCGGATATTGCTGGGGTTAAAATTCCCATGATAAACTCTGGTAATGATTTACCACTTAGTGCTTGTAAAATCAAATTCAAACCAAATATAATTATAATATTAGCCGCTAATGGCAATAGTGAATTAACAAAATTAGTTACCGCACTTGGCACACTTGGCGGAAAACTAAATACCGCTTTGTTTCCAACGATTCGACAAATTTCTACTGATACTAATCCAACAATTAAAGCTACAAATAAACCATCAGCCCCTAAATAACTCATTGATAAGCTGCCATCATTAACGGGTGCAGCAATCATTAAAAAGACGCACATAGAAATGATTCCACTGACAGCAGCTTTCATTTTATAGCTTTCAGCCAAACAATATGCTACTCCAAAAGCAGTTACCATCCCAATTAATCCCATTGTCATAGTATAGGGAATTGTAATCGTATTATAATTGGCAACAGCCCATTGTTTCCAGGCAATTAACCCCTTCATAAAAATGTTACCAGTATTTAAATCCACTAAATCTAAGTTGATTGGCGGATTGGCGATAATTAAAAAGATCGAACCAACAACAATTAATGCCAGCGACATCATCATCCCATTAGATATCGCCTGTAAATGCCGTTGATTTCCTAATTTATCAGATATCGGTGCTAACAACTTTTCTAATTTATTAATCATTTTCTCCCTCTCCTGTTCTAAAATTGCCAACCATTAAATTTAAATGCTGTTTCACAAACATTTTCTGGATCATATTCTTCCAATATTTTGGCATATCTTTCTTTATAATCGTTATCTACTTCTTTTTGAGGATAGACTTTGCTAGCTTCATTTAAGAAATGGAAAGAATCACGCCCCATTTGTTGTCCTCTAACAGTATGTTTATCTAATGCATAATCAGGAATTTCAGGGAATTTACCCATTGCAAATGATTTAATACAAATATTCTTTAATAAATCACTTGAACGATCTTTTTCACTTTGACATAAGTATCTGATTGCATGAATAAAATACATTGGACGATCACCATCAGAGTAATCAAATTCACGGCTCATTTGATATAGATTATTAACTAAAATTGCCGCCATTGGATTCCCCATTCCAATATCTTCTACCGAAATCGTTAATAAACGACGCCATAATTTTTCTTCTAATTGAGGTGAAGAAATGTACAACTCATAAGCAAACATACATGCTTGTTCTTCTAACCCTCGACGGATTGATTTTTGTAATGCTGAAATAACTTCGTCACCAGCATAACCATTTCTAGTTTTTATTTTTGACCATGGATCATAATACATTTTTTAGCTTGCTCCCTTCTACTATCTATGACATAATTGAATCAAAGGGTGTGAGTTTATGAATGCACAGCATTTGATTGAAAAATATGAATTGAATGATTTAGAAAAACAGATTGTCTTATATATGCAAGATCATTTATTCGAATTAAAGTCTATTGGTATACGTCAAATGGCAAAGGATAATTACACTAGTACCTCAATGATCTATAAACTATGTAATAAATTTGGTTTTAAGGGATACAGTGATATGGTTTATCATCTGACATCTACCAAGGATACTACTATCAACTTTAATGAAAAATATCTTGAATATAAAAACGCTTTTTCCAGGCTTTTAAATGATAAGTCAAAACGAATCGTTGTTTTTGGTCTGGGTTTTTCAGCTCCGATTGCTGAATATATTCAACAGCGATTAACACTAATGGGATATCCGGCTTTATGTGTGATCCATATGGAAATGTTTGACCAATTATTTGTCGATAACACTATTTTAATTGTTGTTTCCTATTCAGGACAAACCCGTCGCTTGAGTGAAATTGTGATTCAAGCTTCTAAAAACGATATTCCAGTTATTAGTTTCATCGCCAATAAAGAATCGCCAATTTATCAAAATGCCACCTTGCCAATTCTAATTGGCAAATACGATTCATTTTCTCATGAATTAAATAAGGCTAATTTATTTTTTGGTGAAACAATCATTGCTTTTGAAACCCTTCTATTCAATTAGTCCGTCTATATTATACAAATTACTACATTTTTTTAACTAATTCTTAACGCAAAAAAAACATGTTATAAAACTTATAACATGTTTTAAAATCATAAAAGCTAGAGATAATCTAGCTTTTACATACTTTCTTTTAAAATTTCCACAATTTCATTATGGGTTAAAATCTTATAGCCACCTTGATTGATAAATGTTCCATTAGCAATACCTTCGAACATATCCTCAGTTACTCCAAGTTCTGTTAGATTCATTACTAATCCCAGTTCATTCATCCAATCTTTCATCGCATCTAATCCAGCTTCAGCAATTTCTACATCGCTCTTTCCTTCAGGATCGATGTTCCATACATTAATAGCATAACGTTTAAATTTTGGTAAACCAGCTTCCATAATATGATGATAATATGCCATTGAAACAGCCGCTAAAGTCATTCCATGAGTAGCATCAGTATAAGCACCTACTGATTGACCAATCATATGAACCATCCAGTCAGTGGCTTTACCTTTAGCAATTAAAGTATTTAAAGCCCAAGTGGCAATCCACATAATATTACTACGTGCTTCATAGTTTTTAGGATCCTTAATAGCGATTCGTGAACTATGAATTAATGATTTTAATAACCCTTCTGCAATATAATCAGAAGTATTATCATCATCACCAGAAAAATATTGTTCTAGAATATGTGACATAATATCATAGAATCCAGCTACCATTTGGTATTTTGGTAATGTATAAGTAAAAGTTGGATTTAAAATTGAAAATTTAGGGAATACTTCATCACCAAATACATGTCCAATTTTTAGTTTAGTTTTATGATTAGTAATAACAGCACCACCATTCATTTCAGAACCAGTTCCAACCATTGTTAAAACACAACCAACTGGAATAATTTTATTATCAACATCTTCCATTCTTAAATAATATTTATCCCATGGATCTTCATCACAATATGCTGATACAGATACTGCTTTTGCATAATCACAAACAGAACCTCCACCAACAGCTAATAGTAAATCAACGTTATTTTCTTTTGCAATTTTGCATCCTTCATATAGTTTTTCAACTGTGGGATTTGGCATTACTCCAGCATCTTCAAAAATATTTTTTCCATTAGCTTTTAAAATAGCTACGACCTGGTCATAAATTCCATTTTTCTTAATTGATCCACCACCGTAAATCAACATAACATTATCACCATATTTACTTAACTCTTGATTTAAAAAATCTAAAGCATTTTCTCCAAAATATAATCTTGTTGGATTAGAATATTCAAAATTACCTAACATTTTTATCACTCCTTCGCTTATTATTTTAATCTGATTTTTCAAAAATAACCAATACTTATATTTTATGGTTTGTTATACCTAAAAAGCATTAATTAAGCATTTTAAAGCCATTTTCATCAATCTTTACCATTAAATCTTTTCTTTCTAGCTTCGTAATATTAATATACCGCCCTAATTTCAATTCATTAATGATTATTTCTATCAAATAATCCTTTCCTTGAAAACAAGCGGTGACACTTCCATCATCATTATTTTTGACCCATCCAGTCACTTTAAACTTATTAGCTAGTTGATAGGTCAGATAACGAAAACCAACTTCCTGAACTTTTCCATAAAATGTATACTTTCTTCTTACAATCATCTTTATCTTCCTTTATTTACAATTATCTTTTATCTATATTATAATTATTTAAAAAGGAGGAAAAACAGTGGCTCAAATCTGGCAACAAACATTTACCTATTTAATAATTATGGCTTTAGGTTATTTTTTTAAGAAAATCAATTTATTGAAAGCCAGTGATTCTAATATACTATCAACAATAATAATCAATTTAACATTACCATGTATGTTTTTTTCCAGTGCATTGGGTCTTTCAATTAATCCTCTTTTATTATTATTAATGGTTATTGGCTTATTGGCAAATATTTTAATGTTGATAATTGCTCATATCTTTATTAAAAAAGAATCATCGCTACTTCAAGGTGTGTATTTAATTAGCGCTTCTGGTTATGATATTGGTAATTTTGTCTTACCATTTGTCATTACGTTTTTCCCTGGTCTTGGTGTCATTTATTTAAGTTCCTTTAATGTCAGCAATATCTTGATGTCACTAGGATTGACTTACGCTATTGCCAGCAATGTTGCTAATGCTCGAAATGAGTTTCAACTTACTTATTTTTTAAAAAAGTTAATTTCATCGATTTCCTTAGATGCCTATTTATTAGTAGTAATCCTGGCTATTTTTAAACTGGAGCTTCCCACTTTTATTACTAATATTACAGCAACAATTGGAAATGTTAACCCATTCCTAGTAATGTTTATGATTGGCTTAAAATTAGACTTTTCATTTAACCATGATAATTTATTTATGATTGGTAAGATTCTATCATTAAGATTTATCAGTGCCATTATTTTAACAATCATTACCATTTTTTTACCGTTACCAACTTTAGCTAAAACTATCTTATATCTAGCTTACTTTGCTCCCTTAGTTTCCGTTTCTTCAATCCTAACAAAGAAATTAGGATATGATGGTAGTGTTGTCGCTGAAGCAACCAGTATCAGCATCATTATCTCATTAATAATTAGTAGTATTATTTTATCAATTATTTCATAGAAAAATAATCAGTAAACTATAATAGAAAACGATTCTATGAGTTGATATTTACCCTCAATAGAATCGTCTTTTATTATTTAATAATGTGTAATTTGCTTAATAATCTGATTTTATGATCATTTTTTACTGTTTCATTATTTAATTGCTGTAAATAAATATATATTAAAACAATTCCTAATGGAAGCAAACATAATAAAATGGCATAAATATGATAAATGGTCCAAAGAATGAAAACTGTAGCAACTCCTAGATGAAAACCTAGTAATGTTTTTCCATAAAACTTCATTTTAGATAACTGATTTTGATCTTTTTCCATTATATACAAAACAATGGCCGTAACAAACTGTTTGATATTATTAGTTGAAAAAGTTGTTGAGCCGACATAACCAGCTACTCCTTTAAAGGTACACCATTGAAATGCCATTGCAAAAAAGATCGGATATAAACCAATAATTGGATTAAGATCTTGCGGTAATAAAATTGATAAAAAACAGGCAAAACAATCAATCAAAATACTAATAATCCGCAAATCATATTTAAGATGTCTTGGTAAATAAACAGTTAAAATAATGGCCAGAACATAAAGTACTAAAGCGCCAAGACGAACGCCAAAATCAACTAGATTATTTCCTAATAAATCATGAATCAGACAAATTAAATTATTTGTTTGTGCTGAACCAAAATTACCACAACGTGATAATATCGCATATAATCCAAAAAATCCCCCTACAAATGAAACTGTATAATGAATTAGTCCATCATAATTTACATCACTACTCATAATTGCCCCCTACAATCTTTTCTGGGTATTAGTATAGCACATTTAAATAACTATTCAATAGCCTCTAAATAATCAATTACCTGAGTTAATGAATCTAAAATTTTCGTTGTCATCGCCTGAAATCGTGACTCTGGCATCTTCATATCAGGAATACAAATTACTGGAATATTAGCGCGGCTTGCTGCTTCTATTCCTGCTTCACTATCTTCTAATACTAAGGCATCCTCTGGTTTAACAGCTACCTTTTTACAGGCTTTTAAAAAAATATCTGGATATGGTTTTCCTTGCTTAATTTCGGTTCCAAAAACCATCTGATCAAAATAAGTATCTATTTGATTTTGTTTCAATACCCCTAACGCTCGCTTAGGGATACTTGATGTTGCTAAAACTATTTGATAATGATTATTTTTTAAATATTGTAATAGTTCTAGTGCTCCGTCTTTTAATTTAACCCCTTGATTAAAATATTCCTGTTCATGTCGAGCCATAAAATCTAATCCCTCTTGCACTGTTATTGGCAATTGATAATTTTTAATCAGGTTTTCCATATTAGTAACTGCCGATTTACCGCTATAATTTTGACTATATTTTTCAACAGTAAATGATTGATTATATTTACAAAGCAAATCCTGATATAATTGATAAGAGATGATTTCACTATCAATTAACAAACCATCCAAATCAAAAATAATCGCTTGATACATAACTTCCCTCCTTTAATGACTCAAACATAAATGCAACAAGCCTATTAAATTGTATTCATTAAAATTACCTACTTTTTTAATGATCGGCAAGCTGTCTTCCGGCAATTTCTCCTTCAAATTAGTTTCTAATAATTTTAAATCAGTGACTAATTCGGTATAAATCACTATCAGATCCGGATCAATTACCGAAATAATCAAAAGAACATCATTTAATAAAATATCAACGATTTGCTGCTTAGTTTTTTCCTCTAAAAAATATTCCGTTTTTAAATGCCTTGATGCATATTGAATTTCACCAGCTAGATTGGCCTGTCCTTGAATTAATTTACCATTGATAATAAGACCTGCTCCTGAATAATGATTAACAGGTTGAAAAATAAAAGCTAAATTTTCATATTTGTTTTGACTGGCATAATATCCAGCTGCTGCACAATTAACATCATTATAAATATAAATTTTTTGCTTATATTGCTGTGATAATTCATTCATGATCAAACAATTATCCAATCCATCTAAATAAGTTGATACTAGCATCCCCTTTTTATCAACAAAGCCTGGTGAAGAGATACCAATAATATCTAGATCATGATACGAAGCAATAACATAACCGATAATATCACTAATATCCAAAATTGAAATATTCAATTTTATTATCTCATTATCAAGGATCAGATTTTGATCACGATCATATAAACGATATAAAATGTGAATCCGGCGTCGATCTCTAAAAATCGCAATACATAGAACACTTTTTTTCTTTTTAGTTTTCTTTTTAATTTGAATTGCTACTTTTTCTTGGCGATTTATTTTTGCCAGTTCTTCAAATAATAAATCAAAAAAACCTTTAGTATCATATTTAGCAAATATTTGACTAGGAATCGTTAAAACCGAAACATTATTATTTACTTGTTTTAGTCGAGCAATCTGATAAGCAATTTGCGGTGCTAAAAATACTATGTCATAAGCGTCAATATTTTTAGTAATCTTCTCATAGGCACAGGCATCGACATGAACATTTAAATTTAACATCTGTGCTGTTTCATTTAAAAGTTCTGCAAAATATGAAGTCGTTAATCCCCCACTACAACTTAATAAAACTTTGATTGCTTTTTCCTTTTCTAATTGTTCCAAACATTCTTTCATTTCCTCAAACAATTGCATTGCATGATTAAAATTATTCATTTGAAAATGTAAATAAAATTCCGTATTATGATCCAACACATTTTCAATTTTTAACTCAATAATTTCCATCGGATGGAAATAAACAATACCATGATATTTAGAACTATCAAGTGCAATATAATTATCATTTTTTAAAGTAATGGTACAACCCTTGATCTTTTGACCCAAAATCCAGTACTTAAACAGATAGCAGTAGGTATTCTTTAAAAACTCATCCACCTTTCCAGCCCCCAATCTTATTAATCGATTCTTGTTATTTTATTTCCAGTTCTTTTTAATGGTGTTTTTGGCTGGTTTTTTATATAACCAAAAACAACTCCTCCGGTAACTGTCTCATCCTCATTTAATCCTAATGATAATAACTTTTCTTTAATAACTTGATTATCAGCTAACCAATGCAACTGATTGATCCAGCAGGAACCAATATTTAATTCGGTCGCTTTTAACATCATATTTTCAATCATACAAGCTGAATCAGCTATCGCATTACCATATCCTTTTTTATTAGCAGTAATTACCAGTACCGGTGCTTGATAATCGTAAAAATAATTGCCCTTTTTAGATCGTAAAATGCTATTTTTCATACTTTTATACATATTATCGACTATTTGCATTTTGGCAAACTCCTGGACAACCAGTTTTTCTAATTCTTGTAATATCCCTTTATTAGTTATTACAATACGGTGTGTGGTTTGATTATTTCCACCACTTGGAGCAAAACTGCCAGCTTCTAAAATTTCTGCCAGCTCATTTTCTTTAATCATTTTAGTTTGATAATTTCTAATTGAACGACGACTTTTAAAAATATCCATATCTTATTCCTCAACTTTGTAATTATTATTTATTATCCAATTAACAACTCATATACATATATTATATCATTTTATCTTCATTATTAGCTGCTTTTTTCCACAATAAAAAACGGATTGCTCCGTTTTTATATAATTACTTTTATTTAGATACTATCTTCAATAAAATGCACTGGATACATATCCCAGTATTTTTTAAAGACCCTTTTTTCATTTCCATCTAAATTAATTTGATATAATCTAAAAATAACGGTAATGTCTTTAGGTTGCCATTGTTCTTGATATGAATACATATACCACATCCCACATTTTTGCATGACCCGACCACTGCCAATATTATTTTGATCACAGGTAGCCGTAATAAAAGCAAAACCGTCCTCTTTTAATTGTTGTAATAAAACTTGACTAACTTCACTGGCGATTCCTTGATTCCAATATAAACGATTAATTCCATATCCTAAGTCACCACATTTTTCTTTTAAATCAATATCAGTAATATCAACATATCCGATTACTTTATGAGTATCTTTAGCTTCAATAGCATAAAAATAGGCTACATCTTGTTGATATTCATGATAAATTCGCTCTTTCATAAATTGCTTAGTATCTTCTAATGTTTTACTTACAAACCATGGTAGATATGCATTAACAATCTCATCACTTAAGATTTCATGTAAGTCATTTAGATCATCATTATTAAATTTTCTTAAAATAAATCTCTTTGTTTCAAGCACTGGACTATTTTGCATAGTAACCTCCTAATAATTTAAATTCCTTACTTTCTCTTCAATTATTTTAATCACTTTAATAAATTCCTCATCACTTTTACCACTAGGATCTTCTAAATTCCAATTATCATCAAAGTCTTTACCTAGATAAGGACATTGAACATTACATCCCATCGAAATTACAATATCTACTTCTGGAATTTCATCAACTAATTTACTATATTGATTTTCTTCCATATCAATTTGATACATCTGTTTAATTATTCTAACTGCATCTTGATTGATCATCGGTTGTTTTTCACTGCCACAAGAATAGAATTCATATTGATCATGTTTAAATTTCTTTCCTAAAGTTTCAGCAATTTGACTGCGGCATGAATTATGAACACAAACAAAAGCAATTTTTAATTTTCTTTCCATTAATTAACCTCCTGTTCTTTTCGATTTACTAAAACAGCAGGAAGACAATTTTCAATAATTGTCGCAATTTCAGCTTCGCTAAGTTTACAATTCGTATCTACCCAATGTTTTAACGTCATCGTAAACCCCGCTTGAAAATAAATAAAATAATACATTATCTCATCATTATCAATAATTCCTGCTCGATAACAGTGCTCTTTAATAATTGCCATTAACGGTTCATAGCCTTGTTGTAAAGGAAAACTCTTACGGTTTTGCAGATTAATCTTATAAAAATATTTGTGTTTCTTGATATGTTTTAAAAAATTAATAAATGATGACTTAGAAAAAATCAAATTATCTTTAGTATCGTAACTTTCTAATAATTCCTTTCTTAACTCTTTTTCCATTTTATCTAACATATCATATATATCAATAAAATGAGCATAGAATGTTGAACGATTAACCTGTGCCTGCTCACAAATTTTTTTAACTGTTATTTTTTCAAATTCCATTGTTTTCATCAACTCTAACATCGCACTTTCCATTCTTATCTCAGTTTCACGAAAACGTTGATTATTCTTTTTATTCATCAACTACTTCCTCTCTTTATTATTCCAACACAAATTGGAATATTGATGATTGATAAATTAATCTTATCTAACGATAATATAAATTGCAAGAGATAAAGACTAAATGATGAAAAAGGAAAATTTTATATATTTAATTTTAGGTTTAATTGGCATTATGTTCTTAGAAATTGGAATTTGTATGTCTTTGATTGATGAATGGAATGCTTTTAATCAAGGAATTATCATTGGAGTTATGGGCATTATTAGTCTTATCCCTATTTGTAAAGGAGTGAAATAACATGAAATCAGGTATTTACCTAGGAAAAGAAAAGATTGAAATTAAGGAAGTACCGATTCCTCAAGTCGGTGATAATGATGTTTTAATCAAAAACATTTATTCTAGTATCTGTGGTACTGATGTTGCTGTTTATAATCATGGCACTAATACTGGTCATAAAATAACAGTTGGTGAAGAATTTGGTCATGAAACGGTATCAAAAATTGTTGCAATTGGTAAAAATATTAAAGATTTTAAAGTCGGGCAACGAGTATATCCGTATCCACTATATGCCAAAGATGACTACAGTCGGGCCGGGACGATTGGCGGTTTTTCTGAATATATCTTAATTCCCAACGCTAAAATTAATCATTCGTTATATCTAGTTCCCGATAAAATTCCCGATAAAATTGCTTGCTTAATTGAACCATTTACTATTGGCTGTCGCGCTGCTAGACGGGGACAACCTAAAGTCGGTGAAAATTTTGTTGTCTTTGGTTGTGGAACTATTGGCCTAGCCAGTGCTATTGCCCTTAGCTATTTTGGAATTGAAAAGATCCTGGTTTGTGATATTTCTGATTATCGATTAAATATTGCAGAAAAATTAGGTTTTAAAACTTGTAATACCAGCAAAGAAGATTTCCTGCAAACAGCTATTAATTATTTTGGACAAGCTTTTAGTATTAATGGACCTACTGGAAATATTGATGGTTTTATTGATGCCAGTGGAGCTAAAGAAATTTATGATCTTTTTATGAAAGTTGGCAAAATTGAAAGTCGCTTAGTTAATGTTGCTGTTAATAATCAAAAACGTGAATTAGATTTATTAAATTTAACTTATGGTCAAAAAAGCATCATTGGTTCTGGCGGTTATATGAGCGAAGATGTCTTAGATGTCATGGAAATAATGAAAAGTGGTAAATGGGATATTGAACAAATCATAACTCATGAGTTTCCACTTGAACAACTAGAAATGGCAATTCAAACGGCAAGCGATGTCAACAACGCTTTAAATGTGGTCATTAAATTTAACTAATATGACCACATTTAAAAAATATTTAAAGGCAGTTCTATTTCCCTCAATTAAGACGCTGCTTTTATTTACATTTATCACCATCATTATTTTATTAGTTATTTTTCTTAATAACTTAAATAAAACAATTATCGCTTATGCCCTTTATCCAATAACCGCATATACATTGCTTATAGATTTAATTTTTATAATCAATAAGATGCGGGGAATTAAAGATATTTTAGATCGCTATAGTTTTTTTCATCGCTATAATACTGACATTGATTTTAAGGCCAATGTTTCTTTACATATTTCATTATATATTAATTTAATTTACTCATTATATAAGGCTTTTGTCGGAATTTATTATCATTCATTATGGTTTGGTACTGTTGCTTTTTATTACATCATTTTAAGTAGTGAATAATTTTTCTTGCTACGACAGGCAAACAATACTAAAAACAAACAGGTAGAAGCATATAAAAAATATAGTCAATGTGGTTATATTTTACTAACTTTAACGATTGCCATTATTGGTATGAGTGTCTATATGATTCATGATAATCAAGTAACTACCTATCCTGGTTATATTATCTATGCTGCCGCTGGCTATACTTTTTATAACTTTATTTTGGCAATCATTAGTACTTTTAAATATCGTAAAGCTACAAATCCATTATACCATGCCAGCAAGATGATCACTTTAGCTAAAGCACTAGTATCCGTTTTTACTTTACAAACTGCTATGTTTGCTGAGTTTGGAAAAAGCTATATTCAACAGCGAACAATGAACATTATCACTGGATTTGTGGTCTTGATAATCGTTCTTTTATTAGCTATATTTATGATTATTAAAGCTAAACGTGCTATTTGTCAAAAAACAGCAAAACAAGAAATAATCTAGAAGATAATCATATGAAGATTATCTTCTTTTTATTTCAGGAATAAATGTCCAGTATTTTCCTAACTGCTTATTAAAAAATAGTAACTTTTGTCCTAATCAAGCTAATTCAATAAGCTATATTAATTCTTTTGTTAGAATAGATATATATTCTTAAAGAAAGGAGGCCATATCTAAATATCAAAACTATTATGTTCTTCGATGATGTGTATAGATTTTGGCGATTAAAAAAATAAGTCTTAGCCTTAGATAATGCTGATGGAGACATTTTCATTGTGATGTGATGGTTTTATTTTAGGTACTAGTGCATTATTGGGAAAACAAAAATCATATCAAGAATTAATTAAGGAGTTTAGAGAATTATAAAAATAGGAATAGGTAATGATCATGTAGCAGTAAAGTATAAACAAGAAATATCTAAATATAT